>NZ_JBEZVJ010000019.1:0-138731 GCF_040636935.1 Streptomyces sp. NPDC032940
GCAAACTCCGGTGCTCGACCACCCGGATCACCAAACTCGTCCAGGCCGTCCTCACCCTTCATCTGACCAGCTCAGAGTGAGGATGGAAAAGGCTCCGTGACTGTCTATGACGTAGCTGGTCTGCTTCCCTCGATAGCCGGCCTGCGGAACGTGTGCCGCTCCATGGCGATGCTCGATGCGATCTTGAGCCCGGACTGGGAGGGCCGGTACTACTCCTTCGACGCCGGTTGGGCCGGAGGCGGGGAGTTGGCTGCGATACACAACGGGTCGGGGGACGAGTACTCGATTGTCTTTTCGGCGGCTGGGGCCTACGTCCGCGGCTTCGACCATGAAGCCGCGATGAGCCCGTACGGCAACGATGGTGAGCCCTGGCCGGGGGTGATCGACGATGTCCCAGAGGTTTTCCAGCCCTTCGTCGAGGAGCCTGCGTTCACGGACGAGTAAACGTGCCGGTTGTGACGGCGTGTCTGTGGCGGGAGGTGACGGACGATCGGTGGCAGCACGGGGCGATCGACTTTCCCGCCGGTTGTTCCGCTCCCGACGGGGCGTCGCGTCTGTTCGCGCTTTTGGTCGACCGTTCCCCGGAAGCGTTCTGGCGTTTCGCCGGGGACTACCGCGAGGTGCGCGTGGACCTGGAAGCAGTGCGCGACGTGTATGCCTTGCGTCCGCTGAATCAGAAACTCGTGTCATCTCTGAACCCGGAGGCCACCCTGTCGGACCTGGCCAAGGACATCGCGGAGATCGGCTACCCGCAGACGGCCCGGGGCGCCATGTTCTGAGCTGGCTGCTGGAAAGCCCCGTCGGGTGTCTGCCGCGCGCTCCCGCGGGAGTGGCAGTAGGCGGGGAGCGGCTGGACGGGCCGTGCGGGCTGGGCGGCGGGAGCAGCCCGGGTGCCGCTGGCGCGGGCGCTGTTCTCGCCCTCCGCTGGTCTCGCCCTTCGCGCCGGGGCCTGTGGCCGAGTCGTCCGGGGTGCGGGGACGTCGGGTTCGGTCGGCGGCGCGTGGCCCGGGGCGAGTGGGCGTGTTCGCGGTGGGTGCGGGCATGGGGCGGCCCCGGTTGCCGCGGGGGCGGCGGCCGGGGCCAGGGCAGCGCGGGGGCGGGGCGCGGGGGTGCGGGGTTCAGTTGTGGGGTTGCTGGGTGGTCCAGGGGGCGGCGGGCCGGTGGGGTGTGGCCGGCTGCGGGGTGACGGGCGTCTGTTGCAGGGGCGGGTAGGCGACGGGTGCGGCGGGCTGGGGCGGCCAGCCGCCGGGCGCGGCGGGCGCGGGGGGGCTGGTGGACGGCGGCCTGGTGCTGGGCGGGGGCCTCGTGCTGCCGGGCGGGGGCGGGGGTGGGGTCTTTGAGGTAGACGGTGATGGGGGCGTGGTCGGCGACGAAGATGCGTTCGTGGATGCCGGGTGGGGTGAGGATCCACATGGTGGTGTCGTCGCGGCGCTGGGTGCGGCGGATCAGGGGTGGGGGGAGGGTGACCTCTTCGGTGATGTTCGTGTCCGGGTTGGTTTCGGGGACGGTGATGTGGTCGACGGCGCTGAAGAGACCGGCGAAGGCGGCGAGGTTGTTGATGGTCGTCTCGTGCTTCACGGCGCGCTTCCCCCCTTTCGTGGTGGCCGGTGGGTGTGGCGGTCTGGGGGGACGGTAGGCGGCTGGGGCCGGGCGGGGCGTGGGGTGTGGGGGTGGGGTGTCGGGTGGCGGGATGCGGGTGGTGCTGGTGGGTGCCGGTGGCGGGAAACACGAGTGTGGCCCCGTGCCGGGACGGGTGTCCGGGCGCGGGGCCGTAGAAAGGGTGCTGCGGCGGGGGCGGGGTCCGGGCGCGGGGCCGGGGGGCCGGACGGGGTCGGGCGTCGCGCCGGTGTGGGGTGGCGGCGGCCTGGTGCCGGGCGCCGGTGGGGCCGGGGGGTGGCCGGGCTGGGCTGGGCGGCGGGTGGGCTACTCCACGCTGTAGGTGAGGTTCATGTACTCGTCGTTGAACACGGCTTTGAGGAGGAAGCGGGTGCCGCCGGTGGCGGTGGCTTCGCGGAGCATGCCCAGGAGGGTGGTGCCGTCCTCGAAGAGGGGGGTGGTCAGGTTGAGGGATTCGCGGAAGTCGTCGCCGCCGAGGATGGAGCGGGCGTCGGTGTCGGGTCCGAAGCCGTCGGCGTAGACGGCGTGGGGCAGACGGCCGTCGTGGTCGCGGGTCTTGCCGTTGCTCATGAGGTAGGTGCCTTGCATCAGCAAGGAGCACAGGCCACGACGTCGCGTTCGCATCCGACTCGGCGCAGACGGAAGGCGGTCCGCAAAGTCACGGCGATCATGGGTGCGGTATCGCGATGTCCCAGGTCTGGGACCATCCCCGCGGGTACGGGGACGGGGACGGTAACGGCGACGACGTTCCTCGCCTGCCCGACGGCGGTGCGCCAGGTCGCAAAGGGTCAGGGCGGCCTAAACCACTACCAGGCCCGCGGCTGGATCGCCGGACACAAGCACATCACTCTGGCTATGTTCGCCCTGCCGTTCCTGGCCGTGGCCGCTGACGACGCGAGGGTGACCAGACCCTCCCGCGATGCACCGAGTATCGAGGCGATTCGGTGATTGCTCCGGGCGAGGAGAAGTATCGGGCGGACGTGGTGCGACCGGTCCGGGTAGCGTGCGCGGGTGCTCTTCACGCAGATACCGCCGCGCAGTGTGCCTCCGAGGGAGGCACCGGGTGCGTTCCTTGTTCAGGACATGTGGGACGACTTCGGGTTCAAGACCAGTTACACACTGTGGTGTTTCAATGGCTCACGGCAGATAGAGATCGGTACATGCAAGGTTGCCTGCTATGGGATGGAATCGGGCAGGGTTGACCTCCCGCAGACGTTCGAGCGTCTCTCCGACCGGTACTTCTCGCTGGGGGTCGACGAAAGCTACTACACCCAGTTGCGTGACGAGTTCGACTCCAGCACGCGCGAGTCCATCCTCAGGGCGCTGAAGGACGCCGCGTTCGATCCCCACCTCTTCGAGGTCGCTTCCGAAGAGGCGGCGATGACAACGTCGCTCTTGCGAGGCACGGAACCCGAGACGGTGACCGGCCAGTTCCACCGCATCGCGACCGGAGGGCCGACACGCTCCAAATTCGACGTCGACTACCGCCAGCGCGTATCGGAGCTCGATCGGTCGTGGATCCGCCTGGGCCTTGAAGTCGATCCCGATGCCATTCCGCCGACCAACGTGCACGCACTGATCGGCAGCAACGGTGTCGGCAAGACCCACCTCTTGGACACGCTCGCCCGCACAGTGCTTGGCGCGCGTCTTCAGCCGATTGATGGAAGTCGGCTCATCGACCGTGCGGGGAACTATGCCCATCCGTTCGCGAACCTGGTTTCTGTAGGGTTCAGCGCCTTCGATGCCCTTGAGCCGCTCGCCCGGACCCGGCATGTCGGCTACCAGTACGTCGGCCTGAAGAAGCGCGGGGAAAGCAGCCTGAAAGGGCCATCCGAGCTTGGGCAGGAGTTCGCCGACAGCGCGAGCGCCTGCGTGTCCCAAGGCCCCGTACGCGAACAGCGCTGGCGTGATGTCCTGGAGCGCCTGGAGGAGACCGACCCGATCTTCCAGGACCAGCGAATCGCTCTCCTCGCAGGCCCCGACGGCGAACGGCCCGACGCGAAGAGCGTCTTCGCCCCGTTGAGCTCGGGGCACAAGATTGTCCTTCTCACCCTGGCCAGACTGGTCGAGCACTGCACCGAGCGGACCCTGGTCCTGGTCGACGAGCCCGAGGCGCACCTGCACCCGCCGCTGCTGTCGACTTTCATCCGGGTGTTGTCCGCACTGCTCCTGGACACCAACGGGGTCGCGCTCATCGCTACGCACTCGCCGGTGGTCCTCCAGGAGACACCGCGCCGCGCGGTGTGGGCGCTGCGCCGGGCGGGAAGCGACGTGGCGGTGGATCACCCCGAGATCGAGACGTTCGGGGAGAACGTGGGGGTCATCACCCGGGAGATCTTTGGTTTGGAAGTCACCCGCACCGGGTTCCACGCCATGATCGAGCAGTTCGCGAGGGAGGGGTACACCTACGAGGACATTCTGGGCACCTTCGGCGACGCGCTGGGGGCAGAGGGCCGTGGGCTGGCCCGTGTGGCCGCTCGCCGCCACCGGAACGGGACGCGCTGATGCTGCACATTGACCGCCCGGTGCACGAATCCGCCCGTGAAGTCTTCCAGCTCTGCACCAGCACCAAGGTCGGCAAGGTGCAGGAAGAGATTCTGTCGGGATACGAGGAGTCCATAGTCAAGGCGGCAGAGAGCTTCGACGCGGCGTGCACCGCGTCTGCGCTGCACTCACTGGACCGCGGGGCGTTCGGCCCGAACCCGCCCGATAAGAATCACACCAAGGCGCTGATAGGGCTTTACGACCGGCGGCTGCGGAACAAGGAATACCCCGGGCGCCCGCTCTACGACCGGATCAGGAACGCTCCGGGCAAGTGCCCGTTGTGCGGGATCGGCCGCATCAAGCAGGTGGACCATCACCTGCCGAAAGCCCACTACCCCTTCCTGGCGGTGGCGCCCGACAATCTCATCCCTGTCTGCGCCGACTGCAATACCGTCAAGCTCGATCGCTTCCCGGCCACAGGGGGAGAGCAGAGCCTCCACCCCTATTACGACGACATCGAAGACCAGCTCTGGCTGCGCGCCGAACTCCTCGTCCAACCTGTCCCGGGGCCGCTCGATTGGCGGGTCCGCTACTTCGTGGACCCGCACCCCGCCTGGGGCGAGGACCTCGCCGACCGCGTGCGGTTCCACTTCGATGCCTTCGAGCTGGACACGCTCTTCGCGAAGCAGTGCGCCGACGAACTCGTCACTGTCGGCGCGGCTCTGGAGGAGGTGTTCCTTGCTGGTGGGGCGGGGGACGTCCGGGCCGAGCTCGCAAGCTTGATGCGCTTTCGCAGCAAGCCCCGGCAGAACAACTGGATGGCGGCCCTGTACCGCGCGCTCGCCGACAGCCCCTGGTACTGCGAGGGCGGGTTCCGGGACATCGCTGCGGGGTGAAGACCGGTGCGGCACGGGCGCTCCGCGGTGAACGAGCCTGTTCCAACCTGCTGGACTGGCTTAGACGTCGTTTCTTTTGGCGTGATCGCTCGTTGAGCAGTGCATGACGGATCTGGTTGAGCGGTTGGTGCCGGATGAGTTGTGGGTGCTGTTCCGGAGGGTGGTCCCGCAGACGGAGGTGAAGCGTCCCCAGGGCGGGGGCCGGCGGCGGGCAGGTGACCGCGAGACGCTGGCGGCGATCATCTTCGTGGCCACCTCGGGCTGCACCTGGCGGCAGCTGCCGCCGGTGTTCGGGCCGGCCTGGCCCACGGTCTACCGGCGCTTCGCCCAGTGGAGCCGGGCCAGGGTCTGGGCCCGGCTCCACCGGGTCATCCTCGACGAACTCGGCGCCCGAGGACAGCTGGATTGGTCGCGGTGCGCGATCGACTCCGTCAGTGTCCGGGCGACAAAAGGGGGCCCCTGAGCGGACCGAATCCGACCGACCGCGGCAAGAGCGGATCGAAAATCCACCTGATCACGGACCGGAACGGGCTGCCTCTGTCGTTGGCCATCTCCGGCGCCAACATGCACGACAGCCTTGGCCTGGAACCGCTCGTACGCGGCATCCCGTCCATCCGCTCCCGACGCGGCCCGCGCCGCCGGCGTCCGGCCAAGCTCCACGCCGACAAGGGGTACGACTACGACCACCTGCGCCGATGGCTACGCAAGCGCGGAATCCGCCACCGCATCGCCCGCAAGGGCACCGAGCCCTCCAAGCGGCTGGGCCGCCACCGCTGGGTCGTGGAGAGGACGGTGTCCTGGCTCGCCGGATGCCGCCGCCTGCACCGTCGCTACGAACGCAAGGCCGAGCACTTCCTCGCCTTCGTCGGTCTGGCGGCGCTTCTGATCGGAGACCGCCGCCTGACCAAGTCCGTCAGGACCTGAGTCGATTCTGCTGAGGATCGAAGCAGACCAGCCCCATCGAGTCCGCGAGAGCCGCTGCCCAAGCGGAGACCTCCTCAGCTCTGCTCCAACTCATCGGGAAGTAGACGAGCGGACCACCGGCCCCGCCGATCAACGGCCCTGCGGCCCAAGGCGATGCGTCCTCCACATCGTCAGTCACGTCACCCCACCGCTCAACAAGCGCGGCAACGTAAGCCACGATGCGCTCGGTCGGAGGAGAGTCCGCATCCGGCTCCAGGTAGCGGTCGAAGAGATCGGTGAAGTGCGGCGCCGGGCGGGGGCCAGCGCGGGCCGGCACTCTGCCTCGTTCGTGGTCGCGACCAAGCCCGAGGGCTACCCGTCACGGACAGCATGGTCGGTGTCGCCCCGGGCCTGACCCACTTCGCGATCCTGTCCAACGGCAGGAAGATCGGCAGCCCGCGCTTCCTGCGCCGGGCCGAGAAGAAGGTGAAGAAGGCGCAGCGGGTCCTGTCCCGCAAGACCAAGGGCAGCAACAACCGAGCGAAGGCCCGGATCAAGGCTACCCGTGCCCACTCACGGACCGCTGATGCGCTGCGCGAGTTCCACCGCCAGCTCTCCACGGAGATCATCCGCGAGAACCAAGCAGTTGCCGTGGAAGACCTGGCAGTTAAGGGGCTCGCCCGCACCTGCATAGCCAAGTGCGTGCGTGACGCCGGATGGCCGGCGTTCATCACGATGCTGGAGTACAAGGCCGCCAGGTTCGGCCGCCCCCTCCACCGCACGTGCGGGGCATGTGAGGCCGTCCTGGATCGGGACATCAATGCGGCGGTCAACGTCGCCAAGGCGGCCGGACTGGCCGTGTCAGCCTGCGGAGCGCGGGTAAGACCGGGACTCGTCCCGGCACAGCGCAGTGAAACAGGAACCCACCCGGAGCCCCAGTCGGCGACAACCGGCGGGCAGGCGGGAATCTCCGTCCTTCAGGGCACAGAGAAGGTCAACGGACCCCCCCCTATAACGCGGGGGTGCGGGGAACCGGTCTGGCCAGGTTGAAGACGTCGCGGGCTGTGTATCGCTTGAGGCATCGGATGATCTCCCGTCGGGTCTTGCCTTCCTGGGTGCGGCGTTCGTAGTACGCCTGGGTGCGCGGGTCATGGCGTGGCCGGGTGAAGACGATGCGGTGCAGGGCGGCGTTCACCTGGCGGTCGCCGCCGTGGTTGAGCCGACGCGTGCGCCGCCGGCCGGAGGAGTACTCGATGGGGCTGACTCCGCAAAGGGCGGCCAAGGATGCCTCGGTGTTCAGTCACTCGGGGTTGTCGCCCATGGTGATCAGGAGAATGACGGCGCTGTCCGGGCCGATGCCCACCGGTTCGAGCAGTTGTGGGGCATGGTGCTCGACGAGCCGGGTCAGGCGCTGGTTGAGCTCGTTGATCTGTCCGGTGAGCTGTTCGATGCGCTCGGCGAGCATGCGCAACGTGATGTAGGTGGCCTGGGTAACCGCGTCCTCGTCTCCCCCACCACCTTGCGGGCCGAGGCGCGCGCAGGTGCGGAACAACTCGGCATTGCCCAGGCTCGACAACCGTTCCCGCAGGGCGGGCTCGGCGATGACCAAGAGGGCCTTGAGCTGGTTGACGGCCTGGGTGCGAGCCTTGACCGCCGAGTCCTTGGCGAGCTTGTAGATCCGGGCGGCGTGCACGGGTCCGTCGCCAGATTTGACCTGGGCACGGGCGCGACCGCTGAGCACGGCTCGCGCTGCGGCCTGCGCATCGAGCGGGTCCGACTTGCCGAGCAGCCGGCGGGCCGTGCGGTCGGGCCGGTTCACCTCGTACACCAGGATCTGCTGGGCCAGCAGGTACCGGGACAGGCCCGCACCGAAGGTGCCCGTGCCCTCCACGCCGGCCCGGCGCACCGTTCCCCGCTTGCGGGCCCACACGAGCAACTGTCGGTAACCGGCCGCCGTCGCCGGAAAGGAATCGGTTCCCAAGACCTTCCCCAGCGGGGAGACCACGGCGGCGACATGCACCTCGCCGTGCGTGTCCACACCCAGAACCCCTCGCGCCGAAAACCCCGGTGCTCTCACGGGCACCCGAAAATATCAGGGGCATGCCATTCTCCTTTCGGTGGTGACTCATCGGACGGCGATCGCCGAGATCTCGACCTTTGCGTCGCGTGGCAGTCGCGCCACCTCGACCGTGGCCCGGGCGGGCGGGGCGGACGAGCCGAAGAACTCGGCGTACGCGGTGTTGAAGCGCTCGAAGTCGTCGAGGTCGGACAGGTAGACCGTGGTGTTCAGACGTGCTTCAGCGCCGGCCGGTCGGCCTTCAGCACCGCCTGGACACTGCGCACCGCCCTGCGTGTCTGCTCCTCGATGGTGGCATCGGAGGGAATCTCACCGGTTGCTGGGTCGATCGGGAGCTGCCCGGAGACGAACACGAGGTGCCCGGCCGAGACACCCTGCGAGTAGGGCCCGATGGCCGCGGGCGCGTCCGGCGTGGAAATGGCCCGGTGCCGTCCATCGTGATCGGTGCCCGCGGATGCCCCGCCGGCGACGAGGGCGACGACCGCGCCCAGGGAGAGCAGCACCCGTCGGGTCCTGCGGAGGCCGGCCGCCCGGGGCACGGCAAGGGGTGGTGAGTGAGGCGCTGTCGTCACGGGTTCCTCCTGCTCGTCAACACGTACGCCTGCGCGGCGTGGTGCTTGTTGGTTGCGAGGCGAGCAGGAAGGTTTACGGGTGTCGCGGGTTTCTCCAGGAGGCGGAGGGCAGTGCACGGGGGCTGCCCTGCCCGGTTGTCGCACCTGCGTGCCGGGCAACGCCACGGCGGGGTAACGGGAGGACCGCTCACCGGTCCCGTGTGTGCTCCGGCCCGACCAGGTGCCACGGTGCGTCTCGGCGGGTGGCTCGGGCGTCCGCGGCAAGCCGCAGGGCGTAGACCGGCCGCTCGCCGGGGACGGGGCCGAGGTAGGTGTGGCCGGTCATGTGGCACCAGGCGGGCAGGTCGAGCGGCGCCGCCGGGTCGGTGGCGACGACATGGACGACGGTGCCGGGGGGTGCGCCGTCGATCTGCGCGCGCAGGCGGAGCAGGAGGGTGACGCAGAGCAGGCCGGTGCCATCGACGGTCAGGTCGGCTTCGGGGAGCGGGATGGCGTCCCGCTGTGTGGTGTAGGGGATCTCCGCGGTTGAGTGCGCGGGTTCTGCTCCCTCGGGTGCACCGTCTGCCGGTGTCTGCTCCCTGCTCAACCGGCAGGCCACCGTGCAACTGTCCGGAGTGAACGGGCAGTTCGACCCCAGGGGGTGCACGGTGGCCTTGTCCCAGCATGACCTACTTCGCCTGCTTGAGTCACTACGTTCGGCCGATGGTCTTGAACTCGTCCGCGAGGTCGCTGAGCGGCTGCTGCAGGAACTGATCGAGGCCGAGGCCACCACAAAGATCGGCGCCGGGTGGGGCGAACACTCCGAGACCCGCACGACCTGGCGCAACGGCCACCGGGAGAAGACGGTGACCACACAGGCCGGCGACCTGGAACTCGCCATCCCGAAACTGCGGGCCGGGAGTTTCTTCCCGAGCCTCCTCGAGCGCCGGCGGCGCATCGACCAGGCCCTCTACGCGGTGATCATGGAGGCATACGTCCACGGCGTGTCCACCCGCTCGGTCGATGACCTGGTCAAAGCCCTCGGCTCTGACACCGGGGTATCGAAGAGCGAGGTCTCCCGGATCTGCGCTGAGCTGGACGATCAACTGGACGCCTTCCGGACCCGGCCGCTGGACCACATTCGGTTTCCCTACCTGTGCCTCGACGCCACCTATGTCAAGGCCCGCGTCGACCACCGCATCGTCTCGCAGGCGGTCGTCATCGCCACCGGTGTCACCCAGGACGGCGGCCGCGAGGTCGTCGGTGTCATGGTCGGCGACAGCGAGACTGAAGCGTTCTGGACCCAGTTCCTGCGTCACCTGCGCGAACGCGGCCTGAGTGGCGTCCGCCTGGTCATCTCCGACAGCCACAGCGCCCTGGTCAAAGCGATCCGCAAGGTCATGCTCGGCGCCGCCTGGCAAAGGTGCCGTGTTCACTTCGTCCGCAACGTCTTCGCCGTGATCCCGAAGGGGTCGGCGGAGATGGTCGCCGCGACGATCCGCACCGTCTTCGCCCAGCCCACCGCGGACGCGGTCCGCACCCAGCTCGACACGGTCGCCGACATGCTCGGCCGCCAGTTCCCCAAGGTCAGAGAAATGCTGCTGGAGGCGAAGGAGGACCTGACCGCGTTCGCGGACTTCCCGCACCAGCACTGGAAGAAGATCCAGTCCACCAACCCGCTGGAACGGCTGAACCGGGAGATCAAGCGCCGGACCGACGTCGTCCAGGTCTTCCCGAACCCGACCGCAGTCCTCCGCCTGGCCACCGCGGTCCTCGCCGAACTCCACGACGAATGGATCGCCTTCCCCCGCCGCTACCTCTCCAACGAGAGCATGGACGCCCTCTATCCCGACGACACGACCGTCCTGCCGGCCGCATCAAACGACTGATCCCCTACACCACGTCAAGGGACATGACCGGGAGCGGTGACGCGGATCTCATCGGCTGTTCGACTTCGGCGCCGTCGCGGGGGCCGACGGGGTTGTCGGAGTTGTCGTCGCTCATGGGTCGCAGGCTACGACCGCGTTCGGCTCACCGACGTGCCGGGGTGGATGGGTGACGTCCGCTCGCTCAGGTGGCGGCTGCCGGCGGAGGCAGCTCACGCGACGGCCGCCCGGGCAGCGGCCGGGGATGGACGGCCTGCTTCATCACAATGGTCGAGTTCAGCCCGCGGACGCCCGGCAGGTGGATCAGCACCGATTCGTACAGCCGCTGGTAGGACTCCAGGTCCGCGCTGACCACGCGGATCAGGTAGTCCGGTTCACCGAAGAGCCGCTGCGCCTCGATGATCTCCGGAACCTCGGCGAGCGCCGCATCGAACTCGGTGACGGCGTCGGGGCGGCTGAGCGTGGCGAACACCAGCACCTCGAATCCGTATCCCAGGGCTGCGGCGTCGACCACCGCGCGATAGCCACGGATGACCCCGGCCGCCTCCAGTTCCCGGACCCGTCGCTGGCACCTGGACACACTGAGCCGGACCTTCTCGGCCAGATCAGTGAGCGTGATCCGCCCCTCCGACTGAAGCAGCGCAATAATTTTCCGGTCAGTGACATCCATACGCTAAATCTTAGCTACTGGAGCCGACAGATGGGCAAAGTTCACGAACACTTTGCCCTTTGTCGTAGCTAGCATCCAGCCATGGCAACCGACACGACCACCCCTCTCGACCAAGCTCGACGGGACACCCCCGCAGCCGACTCTGGTTCGATCTTCGACATCGTCGTCGACCGCAGGAACAGCAACTCTATGAAGTGGGCCTACGCCCACGATCTCCTGACGGCCGACGAGGTCGCTGCCGATCCGCTGCCCATGTGGGTCGCCGACACCGACTTCAGGGCCCCCCGAGCCGTCATCGACGCGCTCCACCAAGCCGTGGACCACGGCGTCTTCGGCTACCCCGGCGGCGCGACGGACAGCTACCTCGACGCGGTCACCGGCTGGCAGGCCAAGCGGTTCGGCTGGGAGGTCCCCAAGGAGTGGGTGATGCAGACCGCCGGCATCATCACCACACTGAAGACGGCGGTGCAGGCGTTCTCCGCGCCCGGTGACTCGGTCCTGATCCAGCCACCGGTCTACGCCCATTTCCACGACGACATCCTGCTCAACGGCCGCCACCTGGCGTTCGCGCCGCTCGTGCGGACCGACGACGGATACCGTTTCGACGCCCGGACGTTCGAGGCCGCCATCCGGCCCGACACCAAGCTGTTCATCCTCAGCCACCCCCACAACCCCACCGGGAACGTGTGGAGCGAGGACGAGCTGCGGACCATGGGCGAGATCTGCGCCCGCCACGGTGTCCTGGTCGTCTCCGACGAGATCCATCAGGACCTAGTCATGAACCCGGACCGCAAGCACATCCCGTTCGCCTCGCTCGGCGAGGAGTTCGCACGCAACAGCATCACCTGCACCGCCCCCAGCAAGACGTTCAACCTCCCGGGCCTGCAGAGTGCCAACGTCTTCGTTCCCGACCCACGGCTGCGCGGGGAACTGGCCCGCCAGTACGACCGCAACATGTTCCCGCTGGTCAACGTGCTCGGCATGGTCGCCGCCGAGGCCGCCTACGCGCACGGCGAGCCCTGGCTGGAGGAGATGCTCACCTACCTGCGCGGCAACCACGCCCACTTCGCCCAGTCGGTCAACTCCGCCACGACCAAGGTGCGGGTTCTGCCGGCCGACTCCCTCTACCTGGCTTGGATGGACTGCCGGGAACTGGGGATGGACGCCGCTTCACTCGACAAGTTCATGCTCACCAAGGCACGGCTGTGGCTGGACAAGGGACAGAAGTTCGGCCTCGAAGGCCACGGTTACATGCGGGTCAACCTGGGCTGTCCCCGCTCCACGGTCGACGAGGCCATCGACCGGCTGCTCACGGCCGTCGAAAACCTCTGAACACCGCACGGACAGCGAACACAGCCCCCACCGGAGGACACCCATGACATCCGCCGTCGAAACCCGCCTCGCCGAACTCGGCGTGCCACTGCCGGAGCCGGCCCGGTCGGTGGCCAACTACCTGCCCTGGACCCGGTCGGGCAGCCTGCTGCGCACCTCCGGACAACTCCCGCTGCGGGACGGCGCGCTGGTCGCCACCGGACTGCTCGGACAGAACCTGGACGTCGCCACCGGACAGCTCGCCGCCCGCTGGTGCGCGGCCAACGTCCTGGCCCAGGCCAAGGCAGCCCTGGGCGACCTCGGCCAGATCCGCCAGTTGCTGAAGATCACCGTGTTCGTCGCCGGCGTTCCCGAGTTCGCCGAACACCACCTGGTCGCCAACGGGGCCTCCGACCTGTTCGTCGATGCGCTGGGCGAGGCGGGCAAGCACGCCCGTTCCGCCGTCGGAGTCGCCGCCCTGCCGATGCGGGCCCCGGTAGAGATCGAAGCAATCATCGCCACCGTCTGACACAACCCCTGCACACCCGCACTCCTTACGCGCCCGTGGCCGGCCACGGGCGCGCGCCGCAGCGCCCTCGCTGCGGCTTTCGCGTACCTGCACGTCCCTTCGTCAGAGCACCACCCTTTTCCTCCAGGGAGCAGTGACATGACCGCAAGAGCCGCGAAGGACTACGAAAAGGAAGAGCTCAAACGGGACCTCAAGAGCCGGCACATCCAGATGATCGCCATCGGCGGTGCCATCGGAACCGGCCTGTTCTACGGTTCCGGATCGGCGGTGGCCACCGCCGGCCCCGCCATCGTCGTCACCTACGTCGTCGCCTCCGTGGCGATCTACTTCGTGATGCGGGCCCTGGGCGAGATGTCGGTGGCCGAACCGGTGTCCGGGGCCTACATCTCCTACGCCAACCGCTACATCCACCGGTTCGCCGGCTTCCTCAACGGGTGGAACGCGTTCATCTTCCTCCTCGCCACCACCGCAGCCGAACTCAACGCCCTCGGGCACTACGTGCAGTACTGGTTCCCCGCGGTGCCGATCTGGGCGACGGCGGCCGTGGCGGTCACCGTGATGTTCGTCGTCAACGTCGTCGGGGTGAAGTTCTACGGTGAGGCGGAGTTCTGGTTCGCGCTCATCAAAGTGGTGGCGATCATCGCGCTGATCCTCTTCGGCTTCGCCATGGTCGCCTTCGGGGTCGGCAACGGCGGACACGCCATCGGTCTCGGTCATCTCCACGAGCACGGAGGTTTCCTCCCCAACGGCATCAGCGGCGCGTTCCTCGCCATCGTCATGGTCGCCTTCTCCTTCGGCGGCGTGGAGAACCTGGGCATCGCGGCAGGCGAGACCAAGGACGTCGCCACGACCATGCCGAAGGCCGTCAACGCGACCTTCTGGCGACTCATGATCTTCTACGTCGGCGCCATCACCGTCCTGGTCACCGTCTTCCCCTGGACCTCGCTGAACGGCTCGGGCAGCCCGTTCGTCACCGTCTTCGCCAGAATCGGCGTACCGGCCGCGGCAACGGTCATGAACGTCGTCGTCATCACCGCCGTCCTCTCCGCCGTGAACTCGGCCGTCTTCACCAACAGCCGCACCTTCTACAACCTCTCCCTCCAGGGCAACGCGCCGAAGCTCCTCGGCACCGTCAACGACAGGAACGTTCCGTCGAAGGCGGTCACGGCGGTGTTCGTGACGATGGCCGCCGGTGTGCTGCTCAATCTGCTGATGCCCGACCAGGTCTTCACGGTCTTCTCGTCCGTCACCGTCTTCGGGCTGATCTGCGCCTGGGGATCGATCGTGGTCAGCCACCTCAGGTTCCGCAGGAGCAAGGTCCTGAGCGGTCAGGCGGACAGCATCCGGTACAGGATGCCTCTCTACCCGTACAGCAACTACCTCGCCCTGCTGTTCATAGCCGTCGTCCTCGTCTGCGTCGCGATCCTCCCGGACACCCGGGTTTCGCTGGTCGTCTCCAGCGTCTGGGTACTGGTGGTACTCGCCGCCTACACCTTCTACACCAGGGACCCGAAGGGGAAGTCGGCCGATGACCAACCGGCTCGGGAGCCCAGCTCGCCGGGGCCGGCGGAGCCGCTCCACCGCGCCGTGCCCGGCGTGGGCCATACAGATCAGTGATGAGGACATTCGGGTTCGTCTCCTACCGGCTCGCGCTGCGGCTCTCTACAGTGGCGGCGGTCCGCCGCCACCAGCCGCGCCGTCCGAGGAGCCCGGAGTCTCCTCGCGCAACCCGAACCCGCAGACCCGACCACACATGTGGAGGAGAGCCGTGTACGAACTGCAGGCGCTGTTGGACGAGTACGACCGTGCCCGCGGGTACACCGACGAGTTGTGGCGGGACCTCACGCCGGACGAGGTGGTGTGGCGGCCGAGAGAGGACTTCAGCGCCATCGGCTGGCACCTCGGGCACCAGGCCCACGTCGCCCACTTCATGATCCGCAACCTCACGGCCGCCGAGCCCAGCCCGGATCCGGAACTGGACGGACTCATGGACTCGGCCAACCCGGAGAAGTTCCGCGGCGCTCTCCCGACGGTGGAGCGGCTCACGGCCTTCCGGGAGACCGTCGCCGAGCGGGTGCACGCACGCATCGGTGACATCGCGTCCGGGAGGACCGGCGCGCCCACCCAGATGACCATCGTCGCGACGCATCTGCTGACCGCTCTCGTCAACCACGAGTACCAGCACGACCAATGGATCGGCGAGGTCCGCGCCGAGCACCTCGGGCACGCACTGCCCGGCGACCCGGACTGCGACCATGTGCGCCGTATCGACGGCTACCTGTGCCTGCACCCCTGTACGTGACAGGCGCGGCTGTAGGCGATCGGCGCCTTCCGGACGTGACGTGAGGTGATGACAGTTCTTCCCCGGCTCCGTGCGGTGACCGTGGTGACGCGCTCCGCGCGAGCGGGGCGGGGTCTTCTCGCCTCGCTGTCGCTGCTGGTCGTGCTGAGTGCGTGGGCCTGCGGAACACGCACGCTCGACGTCGGCACGGGGTTGTCGAGTCCCAGGGCCGTGACCGCCTCGGCGGATGCGGCGGTCCAGGGCCCGGGCGAGGCCACCGACCGGGTGCGACCGGGCTCCTCCCAGTGCGATGCACCCGGCACACCGCCCCCGTGCAGGAAAGTGCTCCCCGCCCAGCCGGACGTACGCCTCCTGGAGACGGCGGAGCCGGTGGCCCGGACGGCCGCCCTGGCCTCAACAGGGCTCGACACGCTCTCGGCCGACGTGTGCCGGGACGTGGTGACGTCGGGACTCTCCCCGCCGGCGGGACGGGCCGTACCCGACCGAATGCGGATCTAGGCCGGACGCTCGCGCGTTCCCCGCGCGCCGCGCGCCGACCGGCCGTCCTTCGGTCACGGCCCGGCGCACGGCCACAGCGCCGTGCGCCTACGGCTGTCCGTCACTCACCCACAGAGCACGAGGTTGTCTCCCACCATGCCGTCTTCTTCCGCCCCCGCCGCATCCCGCGTCCGCCGACGCAACCGCACACTCGCCGCCACCGCCGCCGGACTGACCGCCGTCGTCGCAGCGGTTCTCGCCCTCACCCTCGACGACGCGCCGTCCCGCACCGCGTCGCAGGACTCCGCCGTCGCCGAGACCAGTACGCCCGACGCCCAGTCGAGCGCCTTGCTCGCACTGGCCCGTCGGGACACCGACGACCCGCTGGCCGTGGGGGACGCCGACGCCCCTGTCGTCATGATCGAGTACTCCGACTTCCAGTGCCCGTACTGCGGGAAGTTCGCCCGCGACACCGAACCGGAGCTGCTCCGCTCCTACGTCGACGAGGGCGTGCTGCGCATCGAGTGGCGCAACTTCCCGATCTTCGGCGAGGAATCGGAAGCGGCAGCCCGCGCGGCCTGGGCGGCCGGCCAACAGGACAGGTTCTGGGAGTTCCACGACCAGGCGTACAGCAAGACACGCAAGAAGAACACCGGCGCCTTCTCCACCGACAAGCTCACCGCGATGGCCAAGGCCGCCGGGGTGGCTGACCTCGACAAGTGGCGCGCGGACATGGACTCCGACGCGGCAGACACGGCAATCCGACAGGACCAGAACGAGGGCTACTCCCTCGGCGTGACCAGCACCCCCGCTTTCCTGGTCAACGACATCCCCGTCCTCGGCGCCCAGCCGGTCGACACTTTCAAGCAGACCATCGAGGCAGCCGCGAAGGCCACCCGGTGAACGGCGACGCGAGCCTGCTGGCCGCCTTCCTCGGCGGCCTGCTGGCCCTGCTCAGCCCCTGCAGCGCGCTGCTGCTGCCGGCCTTCTTCGCCTACTCCTTCACCAGGCCGGCCAAACTGCTGCTGCGCACCGGCCTGTTCTATCTCGGCCTGTGCACCACCCTGGTGCCGGTCGGCGTCGCGGGCTCCTTCGCCAGCCGTCTCTTCTACGGCCACCGTGACCTGCTGGTCAGCATCGGCGGCTGGACCGTGATCGCGCTGGGAGCGGCACAGATCCTCGGGATCGGATTCGGAGTGCGCCGATTGCAGGAAGCCGCAGGAGCCCGCCGTTCCGGGTCGGCCGTCTCCGTCTTCGCCCTCGGCACCGTCTACGGCCTGGCGGGCTTCTGCGCCGGTCCCATCCTCGGCTCCATCCTCACCCTCGCCGCCCTCGGCAGCCGGCCCGCCCACGGGGGCCTGCTGCTCGCGGTCTACGCACTCGGCATGGCAGTCCCCCTGTTCGCCCTGGCGCTGCTCTGGGACCGCTTCGACCTCGGGCACAAACGCTGGCTGCGCGGTCGCACCCTGCGGCTGGGACGCTTCTCCTGGCACACCACCTCCCTCGTCGGCGGCATTCTTTTCATCGTGCTCGGAGTGGTCTTCCTGCTGGTCGACGGCACGGCGGCCCTCCCCTCCCTGATCAGCGTCGAGACGGAGGCAGGGCTGGAGGAGCACCTCGCACGCCTCGGCGGCGCCGTACCGGACCGCGTCCTCCTGCTCGTCCTGGCCGCGGCCGCGGCGCTCACCGCCGTCGTCCTGCTGGCACGCCGGGACGGCCCCCGGCCGAAATCCCGCTCCGGACCATCCCGGCACGACCTCTGAACCCGGGCTCCCCGCAGGCCCTTCGCCCTCCCGCCACCCACTCAGCCGACTCATCAAGGAGCGCCGACACGTGAGCACGCCACAGGACATAGCCCCGACGCCGTGGCAGGAGCAGGACCGAGTCCGCGCGGTGCAGAAGCGCACGGTCCGGATCCTGTCCGCGGCACAGATCGTCGGCGGGGTCGGAGTGGGCGTCTCGGTGTCCGTCGGTCCCCTGCTCGCGGAGTCCGTGGCCCAGAGCGAGACCTACGCCGGACTGGCGCGCACGGCGACCACAGCGGGCGCCGCCCTGGTCGGCATACCGCTCGCCCTCCTCGCCCAACGGCGCGGTCGCCGGACCTCTCTCGGGGCAGGATGGCTCGTCGCCGCAGCCGGCGGGGGCCTGCTCATCGCCTCAGCGGTGATCAGGTCGGTACCCCTGCTGATCGTGGGCATGCTGTTGTTCGGCGTCGGCAGCGCCACCAACCAGCAGAGCCGCTACGCGGCCGCGGACCTGGCCGCGCCGCACCGGCGGGCCCATGCGCTGTCCATCGTGCTGTGGTCCACGACGATCGGCTCGGTGATCGGCCCCAACCTCGCCGATCCGGGTGCCGCCGTGGCATCGGCTCTGCACCTTCCACGCCTGTCGGGGGCGTTCGTCCTGGCCACCGTCTGCACAGCGGCGGCATCGGCTCTGCTGTGGGGTCTGATGCGTCCCGACCCGCTCACGCTCTCCCGCCGGTACCAGGACGCCGACGCGCCCGTGGACGAGGACACGGGCCTCCCGGCGGCACAAGACGAGACCGGCGGGCAGAAGGAGGACCGGCAGAACGGGACCGTGCGCGCGGGCCTGCGGCACCTTCGCCACACCCCGCAAGCGGCCTTCGCGTTCGTGACCATCGTCGTGGCCCACACGGTCATGGCCGCGGTCATGACGATGACCCCGGTCGACATGTCGGAGCACGGTCACGGGCTCACCGTGGTCGGCGTCACCATAAGCGGTCACCTGCTGGGCATGTACGCGTTCTCCCCGCTCGTCGGCCGGCTCTCCGACCGGATCGGTCACATGCCGACCATCGTGGCCGGCCAGGCGGTCTTCCTGGTGTCCGCCGCGCTGTCGGGCATGGGCCACGGCTCGGTCGGCATGATGATGGCAGGGCTGTTCCTCCTGGGACTGGGCTGGTCCTTCAGCCTGGTGGCCGGCTCGGCCATGCTCAGCGAGACCACACCACTCGCCCTTCTGCCCGGCGTACAGGGCACCACGGACACCACGATGAACGTCGTTGCGGCCGTGGGCGCCGGCCTCGCCGGGCCCTTGATGGGCTGGGCCGGCTTCGGCGCTCTGAACGCCGTCGCCGCCGTCCTGGTCCTGCCCGTGCTCGCCTTCTGGGCGGCCCTGGTGCGCGCACGCTGAATCGACCACGAGCGTCGGCGGCCGTATGTCACCGCATCCGCGGGCGACCGCCGCCGGGCCTCCGCCCGGCCTCGTGCGGGCCCGGACGTGGCCGGTGGCCTCGCACGGACGGCGGGGGGAAACGGCCGTCCCGGGCCCGCGACGGCCGGCTTGACGTCTCCAGGTGTGGGGCCCCGTGTCCGAGGTGGCCTCGAGCATCAGCGCGTGGGAGAGCCGACGCACCGTCCTGCCCGCGCCGAAGTAGACGTCGTCGGGACGCCGCGCGGGTTGTCCGGGTCAGCTCAGGGGGAGCCGCGGCCGTGCGCGGTCGCGGACAATACGGCGCGGGCCGCGCGCTCGCCGGAGTGCAGCGCGCCCTCGATGTGCCCTGCGTATTCGGTGGCCGTCTCGGTCGAGGCCCAGTGCAGTCGGCCGTCGAGGAACGGCCGCTGGTAGAGGTCGTGGCCGAAGAAGGAGTAGTCGCTGAGGGCGTGCACGGAACGCGGGGCCGTCCAGGTCTCGCGGCTCCAGTCCTGCACGTACACGGCCTCGGGTGCGGCGGCAGCGGGCCCGAAGCACGCACCGAGTTGTGCAGCCACTGCCGCCTCGAAGCCCGGCCGGACGGTCCGGGCGTGCGCGAAGCCGAACAGCGCCGCGGGACGTCCGTGGACGCCGGACATGTCGTGGATCTCCTGGAGCGGTCCGATCCTGCTGAAGGCCGCGCCCGCGAGCCCGTCCTCGCGCCAGAAGGCAGTGGAGTAGCGGGCGACGACCTTGGCGACGGCCCCCATCCACACCGGAGTGGAGCGGGCCAGGCGGACCAGGTCGTCGGGCAGGGCGTCGGCGAAGTCGATGCGCTCCAGCGCCAGCGCGGGTGGGACGGCCAGGACGACCTGTGCGGCGCGGAAGGCCCGCCCCGCAGCGTGGACGTCGACTCCGTCCGCACCGGCGGGACGGATAGCGGTGACTGGCGTGTCCGGCAGGACGGCGTCCGGGGGCAGACTCGACGCGAGTGCCGAGGTGAGCTGCTGCGCCCCGGCCGCGAAGCGGTAGGACGGAACGTCGATCATGTTGCCGGGATACCGGTGGACACCGGACCGGTCGTGCAGGACGGCGTCCCCTGCCAGGTGCTGGTCGAAGACCTCGGCCCCGGTCCGGGCGGCCAGCGCCGCGACGCGCTGCTCCCCCGGCCAGAACCAGGTGGCCCCAAGGTCCAGGACGCCGCCGTCGACGGGCTCGCTGAGCAGCCGGCCACCGACCCTCGTCCGCGCTTCCAGGCACAGGACTCTGTGCCCGGCTTCGTGCAGTACGGTCGCGGCGGTCGTCCCGGCCGCGCCGGCGCCGATCACGATGACGTCATGAGTGCCGCTGTCGAGCATGGCGGGTTCCCTTCGGGACGGTGGAGGACCGCCCCGCACGCTGCCGGCGCGACGGGCGGACGGGAGATATCCGGCGAGGTCAGAACACTTGGGACGGGTCCAGCACGATACGGAACCGGGGCGCCGCGGAGCGCAGGCGCGCGACGGCCGCCCCCGCTTCCCGCAGCGGCATCCGCTCGATCATGGGCCGGACTCCGTTGGTGACGGCGAAGGCCATGGCCTCCTCCGTGTCCCGCGCGCTGCCGGTCAGGTGCCCGGTCACACTCACGCCCTGACCGACCAGCAGCCCCACCGGGAGACACAGGGCGCCGTCGTCCACGCCCACCAGCGTGAGCCGACCGTGCGGCCGCAGGCCGGTGACCAGTTCGCCCAGCCTGTCGGTGGTGGAGGCGGTGCAGATGACGTGGTCGACGCCGCCGAGGGCAGCGAGTGCCGCACCGGGGGCCTCGCGCGTGCTGTCGACGTAGTGCCGGGCGCCGAGTCCACGGGCCAGTTCCTCACGGTCGGCGCCGCGGGCGACCGCAACCGTCTCGTAGCCGAGCTTCGCCGCGAACTGCACGGCGAGGTGCCCCAGCCCGCCCAGTCCGAACACGGCGACCCTGCCCCCGGTCCGCGTACCGGCGTTGCGGACGGCGTTGAAGGTGGTCACGCCCGCGCAGCCGAAGACAGCCGCGTCGAAGAGGTCCAGGACGTCGGGGACGCGCGCCGGCGCGTCCGCAGGCACGGTGATGCTCTGTGCCCAGCCACCGGGGTAGGACAGTCCGGGCACTTTCCGCTCGGGGCAGTGCACGACGTCGCCGTCACGGCAGAAGGCGCAGTGCCCGCAGCTTCCGCCGAACCAGCCGACGGCCACGCGTTCCCCGACCGTCCAACCACGCACCCGGTCGCCCACCTCGGCGATGACGCCGGCGACTTCGTGTCCGGGCGTCACCGGTGTGTCCCGGCCGGCCTTCGGAGCACTGGCCGTGCCGATGTCGGCGTGGCACACGCCACTGGCCTGCACGGAGATCCGGACCTGATGCCCTTCCAGCGGGACGGTGTCGACGGCGGACGCCACCAACGGCCCGTCCGGCTCGGTCACGACCATGGCTACGGCGGGATCCGACACAGTGCACTTCCTGGGGCGACGCTGATGAGTGTTATAAGGGTGAATGATGACGAAGTCATCGACGGCTCACGGTAACCAGGGCTGAGCCGCAGCGGTAGGCGACTCCAGCGAATGAGGCGATAAGCGATGGCTATGACGGAACGACTGAACGTCGAAGGTCTCCGCTACGCGCAGGCGGTCGCCGAGACCCTTTCCTTCAGTGCGGCGGCGCGGGCGTACGGCGTCACCCAGCCGGCCCTGTCCAACGGCATCGCGAAACTGGAGGAACGGCTCGGAGGGAGGCTCTTCGACCGCTCTCCTCGCGGCGTGACACAGACCGCCTTCGGCAGCCGCATCCTGCCACTCGTCGAACGCGCGGTCACCGCCCTGGACGCCGTCACCGCGGAAGCCCGGCGGCTCACCGAACCGGACGACCCGAAGATCCGCATGGGCGTCTCCCCGCTCATCGGCCCGCACCTGGTGGGCCGCGCGTTCGCCGCCGTCCGCGACTTGCCCACGCCCCGCGACCTCGTCCTGCGCGAGGCCAACATGCAGGACCTGCGCGACGGGCTACAGGCCGGACAACTCGACCTGATGCTGATCCCGGCCGTGACCGCGATGCCGCGCTTCGAGCACCGGGTCATCGATGTCGAGCCCGTCGTCATCGTCGGCACGACCGCCGACGACGGCACCTCACTGGAACTCACCGAGGCCGGAAACCAGCAGTTCATCCTCGTACCGGAAGCGTGCGGGCTGACCACGTTCACCACCCAGCTCTTCCATGCGAACGAGGTACCGCTGCACACCTATCCCGGGGAAGCGGCCAGCTACCGGGTCCTGGAGGAATGGGCCGCTCTCGGCCTGGGCTCGGCCATGCTCCCCCGGTCCCGGCTCACTTCCCCGGCCGTCCCGCACCGCCCACTGCTGAACGCGGGCCGGGAGGTCCAGATCTCCTTCGAGGCCGTATGGAACCCGGACTCGGCCCTTCACACGGACCTCACTCTGCTCGTCCAGCAGCTCAGCGCATCCCGGTAACCCATACAGGCCGCTTATGCGGGGATTCAAAAAGCTCCCCTACCGGATGACATTCCTTCTGCCTAACTTGGCGGTGTGCAGCGACGACGTCGCAGCACACCCGTCGAGCTGGAAAGACAGACATAACCATGGCCTATCTTGAAGTCACGCTTACCGTGGACCCCGCCAACCGTCCCGCGGCGGCAGCCGTCTACGAGAAGTACAAGCAGCAGTTCCTGGACGGCGTCTCCGGCGCCACCAGCAAGGAGCTCCTGATCCGGGACGAGGACGTCCAGGTGCTGCACGGCT
This sequence comes from Streptomyces sp. NPDC032940, assembly GCF_040636935.1. Lineage (NCBI taxonomy): Bacteria > Bacillati > Actinomycetota > Actinomycetes > Kitasatosporales > Streptomycetaceae > Streptomyces > Streptomyces sp. NPDC032940. The sequence continues at coordinate 22,628 of NZ_JBEZVJ010000019.1, forward strand.
TCCGGTCGGTCGCGGACGCCCGCGCGTACCTGGACAGCGAGCTGTTCACACAGGACATCGTGGGTGAACTCGCGCCGCTGCTGTCGACCGACCCGGACGTGCGGGTCTACGACACCGTCTGACATCCCCGTTCTGCGAAGGAGGACAGTGTGAGCACCGTGCGAGTCACCCCCTGGCAGGAAGGCGATGTTCCGTCTCCCCCGTCCGAGCTGCTCGCGGGCATGCGAGGCCGCCGCCCGGGCGGCGAGCTGATCGGTATCGACCGCGTTCTGCTGCGGAGCGTTCCGCTCGCCACGGGTTGGAACGGCCTGCTGGGCCGGGTCCGTGCCGAGTTCGACCTCAGTCTGGAGTACCGCGAGCTGATCATGCTCCGGGTGGCCGCCCTCAACAGGGCGGAGTTCGAATGGGGCGTGCACCACCCCGCATACCTGGATGCGGGCGGGAGTGATGAGAAGAGCCAGGCCCTTCGGGAAGAGGACGCGGACAGCACGCTCTTCAACGAGGAGGAACGGGCTCTGATCACCCTCACCGACCAGTCAACACGCCGGGTCGAGGTGGACGCCGACGTGATCGAGCACCTCAAGCGTCTGTTCGGCGAGGCACAGACGGTGGAGGCGGTCGCCACGGTCGCGGCGTACAACATGGTCTCCCGCTTCCTGGTGGCGCTGGCCATCTGACCCCGGGCGACGCCACGGCGACACGTCACGTACCGGCTGCCGGCGTCGCGGTGGTCGGTACGGATGCATGCATGACCTGTATCAGAGTGACTCGGTCGAGCCGCGTTCCCTAGTAACGCGGGGACGATGACGGCCGCTCGCAGCACCAGACCGGTCCGTCCGCTCGGACCGCTGCACGGAAGGAAAAAGGTCGCAAAGCCCACCCGAACAACAAAAGCACAGGTCAGAGCCCCTTGCCCGTAGGCTCAGGAATCGCCACGCACTCAACGTGCGAAGTCATCGGAATCCCATGCAACCCCAACTCACCTGCGATGACTGCTGCCGTTCGTCACAGTGCCGGGTAGTGGCGTGGCGTGCTGGATGCTGCCGGCTCCTCTCCGGCATCGTGCCATCAGAGCGGGCCCTCTACGGCAGGCGGGGCAACATAGCCCCGAATCGCCGGTCGGGCCCACACGAGCAACCGACGGTAGCCAACGGCCGGAAAGGACTCTGTGTCCAGCACCTTCCCCAGCGTGGAGACCACGGCGGCGACGTGAACCTCCCCGTGCGTGTCCACACCCAGGACGACCTCGCGCCGAACGGGAGGATCCGTGCTCGAGGTGGTGCTGCGCTGTCGGGTCGTCATGATCGTTGTCCTCCCACGTGGTGACGTGCTGGCTGGGGGAACACCACCGGCCTGCTCGGACGGTCTGAACCGTGATGGCGCCTGGAACTCGGCAAGGCCCCTATTGGGACACGCCCTGTGGCTCGGTGACAGCAGAAAGCGTCCCGCAACGACGGTCGACATGCCTGTGACTGGGCACTTCGGTCAAAGATCTCAAGGGTCAGACCCCCGTACGGAACGGCATCGCGCAACCGTCCCGTCGGTCCCGGCGCATCGGCACGTCCCGACCACAGCCGGATGGCTTCGCCCCAACGAGCACCCAACCTGGCTGGAGCAGGTTGAGAATGAGTCGAATCCCCGACCACTGGTGACCGGCAACGACGGACAGCCGTCTGGCCCGCCGCGCGGTCGCCCCTTCATCGCATCGCACGAACGGCTTCGAGCCCTCTTTCCGGTACACGGCCTCCCACAAGTCACGTAGCGGACGCTGACGGCCCACGATGCGGCGAACTCGGCGCGCTGTCGGCGTTCCCGCTCCCGGCGTGCCCGGGCTTGGGCTATCTACTGCAGACGCCGGCCTCGACGGACGAGGTCCTTCTCAATGAGCTGCTGGCCGTTGTCGGCCATGATGGTCTCCGTTCTCCTGGGCGGGGGCCGGGGGACTGGAGGATGCGGCCGGACCTTGCAGTCAGCGTGCTCGATCGCCCGGCCGCCCTGTCCCCGGACGGGGCGGCCGGTGGCGGTCCTGTCCGTTATGCGAGCGGGTCGCCGGCCTTCTGAACGATCCTGTCGATCCAGGCCATGGCCTCGGGCACGTCATAGTTCCCAGCGTGCGGCTGGTTCCAGGCGATCCGGTAGTCCAGGTCCTCGACCTGCTTGTCGGCGGCGAGGGCGCGGTCGAGGTTGACCGAGACGGTGAAGGCGGTGTCGCGGTCACGGGTGCCGTGGCGGACGTACCAGTTCGGCGCGGTGTCGGCCTTGGTGCCGATGAAGTCCATCGGGTTGATGAGGTGGATCTGGTCGTCGACGGTGGTGCTCGGCTGCGCGGTGTACTGCTTCCAGGTCAGCCCGGTGTCATCCAGGCCACTGCCGTCGCCTGGCACGTCGTTGTGGTTCCAGCTGTACTCGGTGTAGTTGAGGTACATCTGGGTCGGCGGGCCGAAGAGGTTGGTCTCGGTGCGGCTGGCGGTGTTCCCGGCGACGCCCACGGCGTCGAAGGCCGGGGTCGTCTTGAGGGCGGCCTGGGTGGCGACGAAGGCGAGGTACTTCGTCATGTCGACGGAGCGCACGGTGCGGGTGGCGGTGTCGACGTCGATCCAGTCGTTGACGTACGACTTGGTGGTGCCGCCCGCCGTGAACTGGAAGGTGCCGCCCAGCGGCGGGATGGTGTGGGCGGGATCCTCCTTCAGGTAGGTCTCGGCGGAGCGGACGACCTCCTGCTGGATGGTGTCGAGCATGGTGGCGGCGGTGAGCCGGGAGCCGTCGGGGTTGCGCAGGCCGAGGCTCTTCTCGTACGCCGCGAACCTGGCCGCAATCTCCGCGGCTTCCTCGGGCGAGGGGTTCTGCCCGGTGGTGTCGCGGGTTCCGAGGGCGTTGTAGAGCCACTCGTAGGCGATGTCGGCGTTGCCGAGGTCGGTGATCGGGCAGTAGGCGTTGACGGCGAAGACGTCGTCGCGCAGGGTGCTGCGCCCCTTGGCGTCGATGCCGGCGGCGCCGATCGCGGCGAGGTACGGGGTGTACTCCCCGCTGTTGCCGGAAGCGCCCAGGATCGACGCCAGCGCGCCGCCGCCGCTGGTGCCGTTGACGACGATCCGCTCCGCACTGCCGGGCATCGCGGTGTCGTTGAGACGCAGGTAGCGCACGGCGGCCTTGGCGTCGGTGACGGCCGCGGGTGCCTTGCCGGGGGACGAGCCGTCGGCGCCGATCAGTCCGCGGCTGCGGTTGGCGACGTCGACGAAGACGTAGCCCGCCTTCAGGGCGGCGCCGACGTTGCTCGTCGCGCTGTTGTAGGCGGCGCTGGCGGTCACGCTCGCCCGTATGTAACTGGCCATCCAGCCACTGTTGTTCACGGCGAAGTAGATCGGCGCCCGCTGGTCGCCGAAGGCGCTCTCGGGGACGAACACGTTCATGCTCTGGTAGCCGCAGGCGGTGTTGGAGATGGTGCTGGTGCCGCCGCTGGGACCGCCGGGCTGCTGTGCCGCCGCGGCGACCGGGTTCGCGACGTAGCAGATCTCCTTGTACCAGCGCACCTGCAGGGGACGGCCGTCGACGGTGACGGTGATCGTCGTGTAGCGGGAGGGGTCGAAGGCGAGCGCCGCGTCCTGGGAGCCCGCGGCGTGGCTGCGGCTCTGCGCGGGGGCGGCCGCCGCGACGGAGGCCGGTACGGCGACGGACGTGAGGACGAGGGAACCCGCGAGCGCCACACCTCTCAGGAGGCGTGTGCGGATCACTGGGCGTTCCGCCCGCACGCTCGGCGGGTGGGCGAGTGCGTCTCGTCCGCAGTACGTGGTCAACCTCTGCATGGGTCTCCCCTCATCGAGCACCAGGTGCTTCGCGGATGCCTCGAGGTCAAGGCATGACGCACGCTACAAGATTGTTAACAATAGGCCTAGCATTATCGTGGACATTATCGGCCGTCGTGGTGGCGCAGCCATAGGACGAGGTGCCAGTCCTGGTCGTTGGCGAGGGGATCTGCGGTGTGCGCGGGGCGTCCGTCCACGGCCGAAGGCATGACGAAGGCACAGGTGGCCGAGCCGTCCTCGTGGTAGTTGGCCAGGTTCGCGCGGAAGATCGTCTCGGCGAGGCGGTCGGTGTCGGGGGTGCGCAGGGTGGCCGGGAGGCGCAGCAGGGTCGTGGCGGTCAGGGTGCTCCAGTAGTGCGGGAAGACGTCGCCCCAGAGCCGGTTCTCGCCGAACCAGTAGCCGTCCCAGTGGCGGATGGCGATGCCGTGCAGGCCGGCGGTGTCGAGGGCGTCGCAGACGGCCGTCGTCGTCGGGGAGTCGTCGATGGACAGATGGGTGGCGCCGCCCAGGTCGAAGCGGCGCTCGATGATGCGGGCGGCGGGCTCCAGGTCCTCTTCCCGGCCGTGCGCCCGGTGCCGGTCGAGGAAGAAGCGGGCCAGCCAGGGCATGTCGTACAGCCGCGGTTCAAGGTGCCAGGATCTGCGAGCCGCGGCGGGGGGCGTCGGTCTCGTCGAGGAGGTGGCGTACGGCGAAGCGGGACCAGCCATCCAGCAGGGGGCTGGTCTCCTCAGGCTCTGCGAGGCCGCGGACGGTGGCGGCCTGCAGCAGCAGCGGCATGGCGATCCGCTCCGAGCCGTCGGACCAGTCCGGCCAGCCGTTGGTGGCGCTGGTCAGCCCGGTCCGGGTGTTCACCGGGACGAAGGCATGCTCGAGCAGACCGGGCCGCTCCACGGCCCGCTGGTGGCAGGCGATGTAGGCGACGCGGCGGCACACGACCTACTCCAGCGGGAGATGGAAGAGCACCTCGGTACGGGCGCCGTCGCCGATGTCCAGGGTGCGGGTGCCGTGTGCGGACGCCTCGACCCGGTACTGGCCCTCCGCCTCCCGCTCCACCTTTGGTTGGTGCCGATGACCTTGTCGCCGAAGGACACGCAGGTGCCTTCGCCGAGGAACAGGGCGCCGTACTGGGTCATGCGCTCAAGGGCGAGCCGGGGCTCGGCGGTCAGCACCTCGACGTGTTCGGAGGCGAACGTATCGGCGAGCTCGTAGAGTTCGTCGATGCCGTCGACGACGAGCACCTGGCCGTGGTCGCGCCAGGCGGGCTCGGCGAAGTCGCGGGTCGGCATGCCGGGCAGGAGCCGCTCCACCTCGGCGAGGGTCTTCTCGGCGACCTCGCGGGAGGTGGTGATCAGGGCGGCCGGGGAGTCGGGGCCGTGTTCGGCCTGGGAGAGCAGGTCGACGGCACAGACGAACGGGTCGGCCTGGTCGTCGGCGAGGACGAGGATCTCGGTAGGGCCGGCGAACAGGTCGATGCCGATCTCTCCGAACAGCTGGCGCTTGGCTTCGGCGACGTAGGCGTTGCCGGGACCGGCGATCAGGTTGACTGGCTCCATGCTGTCGGTGCCGACGGCCATCGCGGCCACCGCCTGCACCCCGCCGAGCAGCCAGATCTCGTCCGCGCCCGCGAGGTGCATGGCGGCGACCGTGGCGGCGGTGATCTCGCCGCGGATCGGCGGTGTTCAAGCGACCACACGGGGGCACCCCGGCGACCTTGGCGGTCACGATGCTCATGTGGGCGGATGCGGTGAGCGGGTAACGGCCTCCGGGGATGTAGGCGCCGGCCGCCTGAACGGGGATGTGCTTCTGGCCGAGGCGCACGCCCGGCCGGGTCTCGACCTCGAACTCGCGCATCGAGTCGAGCTGGTGGCGGGCGAGGGTGCGCACCTGCTCCTGGACGAACCGGATGTCGTCGATGACCTGTTGGGGCACCGAGGCGAAGATCTTCTCGACCTCCTCGTCCGTCAGGCGGAAGGAGGCGGGGCTCCGGTCGTCGAACTTCTCGGAGTACGCGCGCACCTGGTCGAGTGAGGCGGTGACCTGCGCCTTGGGTACGGCGTGTTTCATGATGTCTGCCACGGTTGCGGCCTTTCTCGATCGGTGGGGTGGTCGGAGGGAACGGGGGTCAGACGGGCGGGGCTTCGAAGAGCACGTCGGGGTCGTTGAACTGTTCCTTGGCGACCGATTCGCTCATCGGGTCGGCGGTCCCCCACTGGTCCTGGGTGATCGGGTCGTCGACGTCGTGTCGGCCCGGGTGCCAGAGGTCTTCCTCGAGGACGGCGAGTTCGGTGGTGTACTCCACGGTGTTGCCGTGCGGGTCGTGGAACTAGGCGAAGGTGTTGTCGCCCGCAAGGTGCCGGCCCGGTCCCCAGGTGAGCCTGGTCCCGGCGCGCAGCGCGCGGCCGGTGCCACGCATGTACTCCTCGACGCCGCGCATCTCGAACGAGGCGTGGTGCAGGGAGGCATGGGGTCCGCGGGCGATGGCGAAGGAGTGGTGCAGGGGGCTGCACCGCAGGAAGTACATGAGGTCGCCCATGTGCGTGGAGTACAGGGTGTCGGTGAGCCGGAAGCCGAGATGCCGGACGTAGAAAGTCCCTCAGGCCCTCGGGGTCCTGCGAGTTGACGACGCAGTGCGAGAGCCGTACCGGGATGGCCTCCCGTTCCTCGATCTTGCGGTGGGTCCGGGTGGCCACGTCGGCGGACACCTCGACGACCCGGCCGTCCGGGTCGAAGAACCGCAGGCCGTAGCCGCCGCCCGGTGTGTCCAGTGGCTTCGGCTCGTGGATCAGCCGGACGCCCGCCCGGCCGAGTCGCACCGCCAGTTCGTCGAGGCCGCCGGTGACACGGCCCCGAAGGCGACCAGGTCCATTCGCTTGCGCTCGTCCTTGCGGATCCTGACGACGTACTGCTCGGGGCTACCCTCGGCGGCGAAGAACGCGAGGCCGCTGTCGTTCGCGACCTCGGTCAGTCCCCAGGTGGTGCCGTAGAAGGCGCGCTGCCGGTCGAAGTCCGGTACGGCCAGGTCGACATGGCGCAGGTGGCTGATGGGCTGGAAGGTAGTGCTGTCGGTCACTGTCCGCTCCTGACGGTGTTGCGCTGGTGGCCCAGTCCGGTGATCTCCGCGTCGAGGACGTCACCCGGCTTCAGGAAGACGTCCCAGTGCGCGCCGTTGCCGGCCGGGGAGCCGGTGAGGAGCAGGTCGCCGGGGCGCAGGGTGGTGGTCTTGGAGACGTACGCGATGAGCTGCGGGATGTCGAAGATCATGTCCTTGGTGGACTCGTCCTGGCGGACCACTCCGTTGTGGCGCCGGGTGATCCGCAGGTCGTTCGGGTCACCGACGAAGTCGGCCGGGACCAGGAATGGCCCGGTCGGCAGGAAGGTGTCGGCGTTCTTGGCGGTGAACCAGTCCGTGCCCATGGCCTTCAGGTCGGGCCGGTAGAGACGGTCACGGATGGTGAGGTCGTTGTTGATGGTGTAGCCGGCGACGTACTCCATCGCCTTCTCGGCCGGGATGTTCCGGCCCTCCTTGCCGATGACCATAGCGAGTTCGAGCTCCCAGTCGTGCTGCTCGCCGAGTGCGGGCAGCAGGATGTCGTCGTAGGGGCCGGTCAGGGATCGGGGGGAGCCGAGGAAGACGTACGGGACTCCGCTGCGGATCCGCTCGTCCATCATCTTCTCGGCGTCGGCGCGGCTTCCTGCGGGGTGGCGCCGTGCATGCTCTCCTTCTCGGCGGCGACCAGGCCGACCACGTGCTTGCGGTAGTTCGCGCCGCTCTGCAGGATCTGGCCGGGCTCGATCGGGGTGAGGACGCGAAGGTCGACCAGGTCGTGCCACACGCGGTCCCGCGCGCCGGCGAGGTCGTGCAGGCGGGGCAGCCAGGCGTCCCAGTCCTCGACCAGGGCGCGCACGGACGGCACGAGATCGGACAGGTCACGGACGCGCGCGCCGGTGACCGGGCCCGGGAAGACTCCCGAGGCGCTGCGGAAGGTGCCGAGCGCGAACGCTCCGGCATGGGAAGGAAGCTGATCGGGCACGGGCGGCTCGCGCTCCTCGAACGGACGGTGGGTCGCCGTCGACGCTAGGCACCGGGGGCGGGCGGCGGAAGTGGCTGTTGGCGATGGCTGCCATCGGCGGGCGTCCCGGCCCTGCCTGCGGCGACGTCCGCCGCGCCGTACGGCGGCTCCATCGCCGTACGGGATGCATGGGGTGCCCCTTGCCGATGCCTCGATCCGTTGACCCTGCACGGACCGCCGACCAGGCTCGGAGCATCCCGAGCCCGGACAGGCCATCCTGCACGCCTTCCACCAAGCCGGCTTCACACCCACGACGCGCTACGGCCCTCGCCGCCCAGCTCGCCCTCGCACGGGCCGGGTGCCGGCCACCGCCTCCTGCGTCACATCATCCTGCTCAACTGACGCGCAGTCTCGGATGATCAACGCCTACGGAAGTCTTGGAAGAGCCCGGTGAGCGGTGTAACTCCCGAGCTGTGATGGCTGACGTGACGAGTGACAGCGAGGCCGGGAAGGCCGCTGTGAGTGGGGCGGGCGCCGTGGATGACGGGCTGGTCGCCGAGCTGGTGGCCCGGGCCCACGCTGGTGGGGTGAGCTCACCCCGGGGAGGGTGGCCTGCTGCAGCAGCTGACGAAGCGGGTGTTGGAGTCCGCGCTGGAAGGCGAACTCACCGATCATCTGGGCCACGAGCCCGGTGAACGGGCCGAGGGCGGCCGGGAGAACCACCGCGACGGACACCATCTCCAAGACGGTGATCACCGAGTCGGGGCCGGTCGAGATCGCGGTGCCGCGGGACCGGGCCGGGTCGTTCGAGCCGCAGCTGGTCAAGAAGCGGCAGCGGCGTCTGGGCGGGGTGGACGAGATGGTCCTGTCGCTGTCGGCGAAAGGGCTCACGCACGGGGAGATCTCCACGCATCTCGCCGAGGTCTACGGCGCGGAGATCTCCAAGTCCACGATCTCCACGATCACCGACAGCGTGATGGCCGGCATGAGCGAATGGCAGAACCGTCCCCTGGACAGCGTCTACCCGGTCGTCTTCATCGACTGCGTGAGCGTGAAGGTCAGGGACGGACAGGTCGCCAACCGGCCTGTCTACATGGCGGTGGCGGTCATCGCCGAGGGACACCGGGAGATCCTGGGCCTGTGGATCGGCGACGGCGGGGAGGGCGCGAAGTACTGGCTCCAGGTCCTGGCCGAACTGCCGAAGCCCCAACCACCACAGAACTGACGAAAACTCAGTAGGTGCCTCCCGGCCGGCCATCCGTCCGACGTGACGGCGCCTGGGGCGCTGAACTCACCGGCGGCGTTCTGGACGGCTGGCCGGAGGGCATGCGGCTGATCGTCAGGAAGGAACGGCGACACCCGGGGCGCCCCCGGACTGCGCAACCTGCCACTGCGCCGCACGGCCCAGAACCGGATCTGGCTGGAGATCGTGCAGATCGCTCTCGACCTGCTGGCCTGGTCTCCCCTGTCGGTGGGGCAATCGGGATGAGACCGTCCGCAACACCGAAGAGCAATTCGGGAACCTCATGACCGGCTCGTTGTAGAAGCGGGTGGTGTAGGTACCGTCCGGATTGAGGAAGGTCCGCTCCTGCTCCTTGCGCGCAGGCGCGACCTCTTTGCTCCCTTCAGCGTCAAAGCCCTGAGCTTCAGGCAGAGCAGGAGCCTCAGTGCTCACGACCGGACCGGGCTCCGGCATGGTCGCAGTACTGGGCCACTTGGTGACGTCGTGCTGTCCGCGGCAGGCACCGCTGAGCGGAGCACCGTCGCCGCGATCCGGCTCTGACTGCGTTCAGTTCATGACCCGCCTGACGCTGCTCACGCCCAGGTGCGGGAGCACAGCACCAGGCGGTAGCCGTCCGGGTCGGCGATCGTCACACCGTGCTCGTCCCAGTACGGGTTGTGTGCCGGAACGCGGGTACCGCCGGCCGCGACTAGGCGGTCGATCAGGGACTCGTCCGCCGGCTTGCCGAGGTAGACGACGAACAGGTCATCCACTGTCGGGGTCGGCTCCAGCGGCCGCTCCGGGTCGTGTGTCAGCTCGAAGTGCCAGGCGGCGCCGGGCGGGCCGACCATCAGCAGGTCGTGCTTGCCCGGAACGCGCTCGGTCGTGCGCCACAGGACGGCCAGGCCGAGGCCGTCCACGTAGAAGCGTTCGGCGGCGGCGAGGTCCCGCGAGGGCCGGGCCACGCGGACCGGGACGGTAGAGTCGATCACGCCGAGACCTCCCGGGCAGCCCGCCAGACGGGGCTGTCGACGTAGTGGTTGTCGAACTGCTCCGCGGAGGCGGCGATCTCCTTCGCGTCGGCCTCGCCACGCATCACGCGGCCGAGCAGGCGCAGGTAGTCGAACCGGCCCATGCCCGGCGTGAATACGAACAGTACGTCCGCCTCGCAGCCGGGCGCCGCGGCGAAGGCGTGCGGGATGTGGGGCGGCACGGCCAGGAAGTCGCCCGTCTCCAGGACGGTGACCTCCTCACCCACCAGCACCTGGAGGGAGCCGCTGATCACGAAGAACAGCTCCGTCGCCTTGGTGTGGAAGTGGGCGGGTGCCCCCACGGCCCCCTGGGCGAACGTGGACCGGTAGCTGGTGAAGCCGTCGGTGGTGCTGTCCGAGTCGGCGAGCAGCGTCATCACACTGCTGGGGTCGGCACAGGTCTCGGCCTCGGCGTGACGGGTCAGTACCGGCCGTCCGCCGGTCACTGCGATCTTCATGTCGTGTCCTTCCAGGGGATCGGGGAATTGTGCAGGGAGTCGAGAGGGGCCATGAGCTCTCCGGGAGGCCCGTGTTCGGTTCTGCAGAGCGGGCGTCAACCGAAGATCATGGTGGGTTCGCCGGTGTACCACGTGTTGTCGATGCGAAGCCGGCGGATGACCCAGCGGTCGCCGTCGCGGACCAGGTCGACGTCGTAGGGGTTCTTCAACAGCGCATGTGTGGCGGGGTCGGAGATGAGCAGGTGCTGGGCTTCCACCAGGGCCGTGAGCCGGGCGCTGTCGCCATCGATCGTGATCCGCGTGTTGGTGACCTGGTGTGTGGTGTCCACCCGGCCGGTGAACATGGCCAGAATGGTGGTGACGATGGTGTCGCGCCCGGTCATCAGTGGTGGCTTGGCCCCCCATTTGGAGGCAGCCGGGCGGAAGTCCAGCTCGGCGTCAGCGGCGAAGGCCGAGGCGAACAGCTCCTTGTCCTTCACGTCCTGGCCCAGGCCGAAGCGGTAGAGCGCGTCGATGATCTCCGTCCGGTCCCTGAGTTCCGCGAGGGCTGCGGAGGTGTCGTGCGCAGGGGTGGTCAGGGCCCGGTCGCGGGTGACGTACATGATGTTCTCTCCTGTGCAGATGAGGTGGCCTTTCAACGCCTCTGATCCTGCTGCGGTCCGGATAGGGCATCAATGCGCACCTGTGCAACGATCGTGAAGTCTCGATTAACGATGGGAAGGTACGGATGCTGGAGCGGCACGAGCTGGAGGCGTTCCTGACACTCGCCGAAGAGCTGCACTTCGGCCGCACCGCCAAGCGGCTGCACGTCTCCACTGCCCGGATCAGCCAGACCATTGCCAAGTTGGAGCGTCGCATCGGCGTCCCGCTGTTCAACCGCACTAGCCGCCGGGTGGAGCTTTCCCTGCTGGGACGACAGCTGTACGAAGAGACACGCCCCGCCTGGTCCCGGATCACCGACGCGTTCGAGCGGGCCGTCGACGCGGGGAGGGGCCTGACCGGGCTGCTGCGGGTCGCCTTCACGGGGCCGGCGGCGGGCCAGCTGCTGGTCGGGGCGGCGCGGGCGTTCCGCACCCGGCACCCCGACTGCGACGCCCAGATCAAAGAGGCACACCTGCCGCAAGTCCTGCCGTGGCTGCGCAGCGGCCAGGTGGACATCGCGCTGACCTGCCATCCGATGCACGAGGAGGGCATCGTCATGGGGCCGGTCCTGGTGCGAGAGGCGCGCATGCTCGCCGTGCCGACAGGGCACCCGTTCGCCCGCCGCGCAACCGTCTCCGTGGAAGATCTGGCTCGCGTGACCGTGTTGCAGATTCCCGAGACGCTGCCGAAGTCCCTGCGCGAGGACCGGGCGCCGGGCCGGACCCCCACGGGGAGACCGATCGCACTCGGTCCGTCGGCCATGACGCTCAATGAGACGCTGACATTCGTGGGCGCCGGGGAGGGAGTCTTCGCCGTCGGCGCCCACACCAGGCGCTACTTCGCTCGCCCCGACGTCGTCTATGTCCCTTTCGAGGATGCAGCGCCAGTGGACTGGGGCCTGGTATGGCCCGCCGACGGTGCGACAGCCCGCGTTCGCGCCTTCAGCGAGACAGTACTCAACTTGGTACAGGCACCTGCACCGAACCTCTGACCGTCACCGACAGCCCGGACGCTATACGGAGAAATAGTCAAGATCTGTGGATCCGGCGATCGCTCTAATCGCCGGACTTGCCCCAGAAGGCGATCGATGTCGTCGTGCTGTCGGTGCTCTTCAACTGCCTGCACCACGCTGACCAACGCGGCATCTCCCACAGTTCCCCCGAGCCGGGCTGTCGTGCTCGGTACCGCTCGATAGCTCGTTGGAAGTCCTCCTGGGTCGGCTCCGCGGTTCCGAATATCTCGATCGCTTCGTCGTCCGACAGGGGACGCACGGTGTGATCATCGTCGTATGCCTCGGTGTCGATCACTTCCCACACATCGATGATCGTGTGGGTGCCTTCGCTGCCGAAGGTTTCGTCTTCCCACAGGTCGTCGAGGTCCGCGATCGAGGCGAAGGACCGCCCCGCGGGCAGGAGCCCGTCCCCCTCGACGCCGTGCACGAAGAGTCTTTCGAACTCACGCTGACGCACGGCGGTCAAGGCTTCGCCAACATCTCCGGCATATGGCTCGATGTACTGCCATGATGACGAACCCATCCCGGCTCCAGTCCTGTTCAGCTGTCTGCACCGTCGGGCTGGACCCTAGCCTGTATCACCTCCTTGGCGAAGGAGTCGGGCTGGCCGGGCTCGGCCCAGTTCGCTGCGGAGCTTGGGGCGCGCGCATGGGTTACGCGGCCGCCGCCTCGGGCCGCTCCACCAGGTGGCCGCGTTCGAAACGAGCTCCGGCCCTGACGAGGGCGACGAGGTGGGGCGCGTTCACGGCCCGCCACCGCTGCTGGGCGGACTCGACGAGCTTGAAGACCATGGCCAGGGCCGCGGTGCGGGAGCCGGGGCCGCGGGTGACCTTGGTCCGCAGCCGGACGGTGGAGAAGGTCGACTCGAGATGATTCGTGGTCCGCAGGTGGATCCAGTGCTCGGCCGGGAAGTCGAAGAACGCCAGCAGCTCCTCCTGGTCGTCGGTGATCTTCTTGACCGCCTTGGGGAACTTCACGCCGTAGAGCTTGGCGAACGTTTTGATCGCCTGCGCCGCGTGGTCGCGGTCCTCGGCATTGTAGATGTCCTGGATGGCCTTCTTCGCTCCGTGCTGCGCGGACTTCGGCATGGCGTCCAGGATATTGGCCGTTTTGTGAACCAGCACCTTTGCTCACGGGTGTCGGGGAACACCTCGGCCAGCGCCTTCCAAAAGCCCAGGGCGCCGTCCCCGACCGCGAGCACGGGGGCGCGCATGCCCCGGCGGGCGTAGTCACGCAGGAGATCCGCCCACGGCTCGCCCGACTCACGGTAGCCGTCCTTGAGCGCGATTAGCTCCTTGGAGCCGTCGGCACGCACGCCGATAAGCACGAGCACGCACGCCTTGGCCTTTTCCAGGCGGACCTTGAGGTGGATGCCGTCGGCCCACACGTAGACGTAGTCGACCTCGGAGAGGTCGCGGTCCGTGAAGGCAGTGTGGTCGGCCTGCCACTGCGTCGTCAGCCGGGTGACCGTGGCCGGGGAGAGTCCGGCCGAGCTGCCGAGGAACTGCTCCAGGGCGGGCACGAAGTCCCCCGACGACAGGCCGTGCAGGTAGAGCAGGGGGAGCACCTCGCTGATCTTCGGGGACTTGCGGCACCACGGCGGCAGGATCGCGGAGGATAACCGCTTGCGCTCGCCCGTCTCGGCGTCGACGCGCTTGTCGTTGACTCGCGGAGCCTTCACCTCGATCACGCCGGCCGCGGTGGTGACCTTCCGAGGCTGGTGGTAGCCGTTGCGCACCACCAGGCGACGGCCACACTCATCGCGCTCATCTGCCAACTCGGCTATGTAGGCGTTGACTTCGGCCTCCAGTGCGGCAGCCAGCATCCTTCGTGCGCCCTCCCGGACGATCTCGTCGATGAAGGAGGAGCCGTTGGTGGTGCTGCCGTCGTCGTGTGGCGGGACTCTCTGCCGACTCGTCCGAAACGCCGGACTCCCCCGACACGGATGCCACCAGCTGATCAAGACGCTGAACGGACAGTCTGGTCGCTTGCACCACGGTGGTGCCGCCGGGGAGGTGCGCGAGCCAAGCTGCCCACCGGTTGGAGGCGGGGCGACGGTGCGGACGTCTGTGCGGGATAGGCTCGGGTCACCGCCAGCCCGCCAGGACCGCCAGGACCGCCACAGGAGGAGTCGGCCATGGGCCCACAGGACCCGCAGGAGGCACCGGCCGCACCGGACACCGCCGAGCAGCTCCGGGCGATCGGCGACGAGTTGTCGGACCGTTTCTACGAGCGGGCCGACGTCGTCCGGACGCTGCTGGTGACGCTGCTGGCCGGTCAGCACTCGCTGGTGCTCGGCCCGCCGGGAACGGCCAAGTCCGAGCTGGCCCGGGAGCTGACCGGCCGGATCGTGGGGGCGTCCTACTGGGAGATCCTGCTGTCCAAGTTCACCGCACCGACGAGGATGTTCGGCCCCATCGACGTGGCCGCGCTGGCACGCGGGGAGTACCGCCAGGTCTACGAAGGGCGCGCGACCACGGCGCACATCGCGTTCATCGACGAGATCTTCAAGTGTTCCACTGCGGCGCTGAACGAGACGCTGGGCTACCTCAACGAGCGGATCTACCACCCCGAGAGCGGCGGCGCCCCCGTCCGCTGCCCCCTCATCGGCGCGATCACGGCGAGCAACGAACTGCCCGACGGTCAGGACTCGGCCGCGATCTACGACCGGCTGCTGGTGCGGATCGAGGTCAAGTACCTGGAGGACCCCTCGAACTTCGCCGCTCTGGTCCGCTCCGCCGTCAGCCGTCCGGCCGCGCCGAAGCGGACCACCGTGGACCTGGCGGCGCTGCAGCACGCCGTGGCCGAGGCCGTCCCCGCCGTGGAGGTGCCCGACGGGATCGTGGACGCGGTCTGCACACTGCGGGCCGCCCTGCGCCGCAAGGAGCTGATCGCGTCCGACCGCCGCTGGCGACAGGCGGTGGGGCTGCTCCAGGCGTCCGCGTACCTCGACGGGCGCCCCTCGGTCGCCGAGATCGATCTGTCGGTGCTGACCCACGTGCTGTGGGACTCCCCCGCCGAACGCCCGACCGTCGAGCGCGAGGTGCTGCACCTGGTCAACCCGGACGCCAAGGAGGCCCTCGACCTCGCCGACACCATCGAGGAGCTGGAGGCCCAGCTCGACGCGATGGCCGGGCAGTCCCGCGAGGCGCTGAGCGAGTGGGTCATCAAGAAGGCGCACAACCAGCTGGCCATGGCGGGCAAACGCCTGGAGAGACTGCGCGCGGAGGCGGTGAGCGCGGGGCGCTCCACCAGCGCCATCGACCGGGTCACCGGCCGTCAGCGCGCCGTCCGCGCCCGGGTGCTCACCGAGGCCCTCGGCGTGGACGCGAGCACCGTGCAGGCCCAGCTCTGAGCGCGGGTCAGGACAGCAGTGTGAACGACGGCACCGATGTCGAGGCGGGCGGGGCGGCGAGCCGGCTCCGCGTACTGACGGACCTGGCCGGGGTGTGGCTGGCTCGGTCGGCCGCCGCCTCCGTACGGCACACGGGGGCCGTGTCCGCCGACCGTTTCGACCGCATCACCTGGCGCGACACCTACGAACAGTCGGCGGCGTTGCGTGAGTTGGCCGGAGAACTGGGCGAGCGCCACCCGCACACCGCCGACCTCCTCACCGACGCGTTCCTGGCCGCGTACAAGGCCGCTCCGCGCCTGCGCGAGCCGCGCGAGATGACACCCTCCCGGCTGGTCAACCACCGCATCATCACCGGGCTCCTGGAGTCGCCGGACTTCGCCGAGCTGCACCGGGAGACGGTCGGCGATCCGTACGCCGCCGCCATGGCTGTGCTCGCCCAGGGCACCGCACTGCGCCGGATGCTGGAGGACTCCCGGCCCGCCCGGGACCGGGACGAGCGGGCGGAGCGGGCCCGGCGGGAGGCCGGGGACGCGGCGGACGCCGTGGCCGAGGCGCTCCGGCAGGCCGCCGAGGAGGCCGACGAGGACGGCACCGTGCCGGGACCGGCGGCCGACGCCGTACGACGCGCGGTCCAGTACGCGAAGGCCGCCGCGGAACGGGCCGCTTCCGACGCCGCCCGGTCGCTCGCGGTGACCGTGCCCGGCGTCCGTGCCGCCGCGCGCAGTGCGGTGGCGAAGTCGGCGGCGGCCGCACGGGAGGAGGCCGCGCTGATGCGGGCCTGGGGCGTCGGTTCCGGCGAGCTGGAGCGGATGCCCTTCGACGAGCGCGCCCGGCTGGCCGAGCGGCTGCGCACCGGACGGCTCGCCGAGTGGGCCGAACTGATCGGCCGCTTCCGGCAGATGGCCGACGGCGAACGGGCCCGCAAGGTGGAGAACGCCACCGGCGAGCTGGTCGGGGTCACGCTCGGCGACGACCTCTCCCGGGTCATCCCGTCCGAACTCGCGAATCTCGGACTGCCCGGACTGCGCGCGGTGTTCGCCGCGCGCTACGCCGCCGGGGAGCTGATGCTCTACGACAGTCAGGGCGAGCAGGCCACCGGCCGGGGCGCCGTCATCGCGTGCGTGGACACCTCGCACTCCATGTACGAGACGGGGCCCGGCGGCATCACCCGGGAGGCATGGGCGAAGGCGTGCGCGCTGGCCCTGCTGGACCAGGCCCGCCACGCGGGTCGTGACTTCGTCGGCATCGTGTTCTCCGCCGCCGACCGGCTCCGGGTCTTCCGCTTCCCGGCCGGCCGGCCCGCGGACCTCGCCCACACCCTCGACTTCGCGGAGACCTTCCTCGGCGGCGGCACCAGCTACCAGCGGCCCTTGTCGGCGGCGGGCGAACTGCTCGAGGAGGAGTTCAACGACGCCGCCCGCACCCGGGGCGACATCGTGATGCTCACCGACGACGACTGCGGCGTCACCGAGGCGTGGATGCGGCACTGGAACGAGGCCAAGCGCCGGCTGGGCTTCCGGGTCTTCGGCGTGAGCATCGGCGCCCCGCGCGTCGCGGCGGCGGGCTCGGTCCTCGCGGCGCTGTGCGACAACCTCCGTTGCGTCGAGGACTTCACCGACGTCCACGCCGCCGCTGATCTGTTCCGCGTGATCTGACCCGGCCGCCCGACACCGTGCGCGCCGGGTGGTCAGGGCTTGCCGGCCACCGCCCCGTACCTCGCGACGTCCTCGTCGGCTCCGCAACGGGACCCCCGGCGTGCGGGTCCGGCACGGCTTCCTCCCTGTCGTCGATGATCCAACGGTGGTGCCACCTGATCCGGAGGCATCGACGGACGCTGATGCGGGCCAGAACACCGGATTCGCCCGAGCCGGAAGAGCTCCCGATCATTTCGATGTCTTCCTCGGCCCGGACGTCGGCGAGTGCCAGCACCACGCCACCGCCATCACTCCGGGCCGGCAGAAGGGCGTTCGGCAAGCGGGTGCCCAGCACCGAGCCCCACCTCCGTGAGCTGTTCGCGAAGCAGCAGGCAGGACACGAACGGCCCGCGAGGCGGCGCCCTACGCATGGCCGCGGCGTCGGACCTGTCGATGCGCGCTTCGCGCCGTCGTAGCCGTCACGGCGCAGCTGGACGATGTCAGCGACGACGGTGCACGGCGGCGGGTCCCCCACGGCCCGTATTCCTCGCCCTCGCACCGGCGGGAACTCCAGAAGGTGCGTGTGATGAATGATCGCGGACCCTCACCTCTCGGCCCGGACTCCCCCAACGCGACGCCTCGATCTACGGGGACGCGGAAGCCGCACCGCAGGTCGTGGCCCGGCTTCGAGCCGCCCTCGGCCTCGAGGACAGCGGTCCGGAGCTGGCCGTCGGGCCGCCGCGTGTGGAAGGCGAGCACAACGACTGCGCCACCGGCCGGCACACCCACCCTTCCGATGTCCTTCAAGGGCCGACCGTGCTGGAGTGCCAGGCGCGGGCAGGAACGCCGGCCGAGATGGTGCGTCACCACTGTGTTCGAAGCACTGTGGCGTAGCGGCTTTCTCCGCTGGGCGCAACCTCGGCGACCCGGCGGCGGAATGCGGGCAGCACTGCCCTGGTTGATGGGGCTGTCGGAGTGGCCGACGCGGGAGGAGCATGGTGCGCGCTGTGGTCGTCAGGACCCCTGGACCGGTGGATTCCCTGCAACTCGCGGAGGTGCCGGAGCCCTCACCGGGACCGGGCGAGCTGGCGATCGACGTCTCGTACGCAGGCGTCGGCTTCGTCGACACCCTGTTCCGCTCGGGTGCCTTCGAGGTACCGACGCCGTTCACGCCGGGGATCGAGGTCACCGGGCACGTGCGCGCGGTCGGACCCGGTGTGGTCGGCTTCCGTCCCGGGCAGCCGGTGGCCGCGTTGCTCAACGACTTCGGCCGGGGCATGCGGGCGGGTGGCTACGCCGAGGTCGCTGTTGCCCACGCGACGATGGTGAGCCGCCTGCCCGGCGACGCCGACCTGGCACGCGTCGCCGCCGTCCTGGTCAACGGCGTCACCGCGTGGCTCGCTCTGCACGACCTGGCCCGGCTCGGCGTGCACGACAACGTCCTCGTGCTCGGCGCCAGTGGCGGTCTGGGCGGCATCGCCGGCCGCATCGCCGCCGGCCACCCGGCACGATCCGTGACCGGTGTCTTCGGCCGCACCTCCACCGGGCCGTCCGCCACCGGCCCCTGGACGCACACCGTCGGCAGCGACGACCTCGGCAGCATCGCGCATGGAGAGGTGGACGTTGTCATCGACCCCGTCGGTGGTGAGCTGAGCCGGCACGCCTACGAACTGCTCGCCCCGTTCGGCAGGTTGGTCGTGCTCGGCAACGCCAGCGGCCATGAGCACCCGGTGTCGGCCGACTCGGCGTGGCTGGGCAGCAGGCAAGTACTCGGCCTCAGCCTGGGCGGAGTGGCGCACCTGGTGCCCGATCGTGTCGCCGCGGCGCTGTCGGCGGTGATCGGCCTGACGCACCGTGACATCTTGCGGGAGCCCGCCCCGGCCGTGCTGCCGCTGGACCAGGCCGCCGACGTCCATCGTGCTCTGGAACGACGACAGGCACCCGCCAAGACCGTGCTCGCCGTGCGCTGACCGGGGCTCTGCCGGTGGGAGCCTGGTCCCGGCCCCCAGCGGCAGGCCGTACGAGACACAGGCTGTCAGCGGCGAAGCCGTCCGTCCTCCGCCGCCGGTGGCCACAGCGGAAGCGTTTGACGCTGCAGCGCCGGTCATGGAAGATCCAGGACCGTGACGAGGAGTCCCGATCAAGACCGAACCACTGCCGGCCGGAAGCCTGCCGCCACCCGCCCGATCGCACTGGTCACCGGTGTCGGCCGCACCGTGGGTATCGGAGCCGGCATCGCCCGCCGCCTGGCCGTCTCGGGCTGGGACATCGCCTTCACCTACTGGACCCCCTACGACGAACGGATGGCCTGGGGCAAGGAGCCGGGCGCGACCGAAACGATCAGCCGAGGCCTTGCCGAACACGGTGCCTCCACCACGTCGATCGAGGCGGACCTCGCCGACGCGGACACCCCGGCACGCGTCTTCGACGCGGTCGAGCAGGGCTTGGGCAGCGTCACCGCGCTGGTGATGTGCCACTGCGAGTCGGTCGACTCCGGACTGCTCGACACGACTGTCGAGAGTTTCGACCGCCACTTCGCCGTCAACGCGCGCGCCCCCTGGCTGCTCATCCGCGAGTTCGGGCGCCGCTTCGCCGCAGAACCGGGAACCGGCCGAATCATCAGCCTCACCAGCGATCACACCGTCGGCAACCTGCCCTACGGAGCGAGCAAGGGAGCGCTGGACCGCATCACCCTGGCCGCCGCCCGCGAATTCGCCCACCTCGGCGTGACCGCCAACGTCATCAACCCCGGACCGATCGACACCGGCTGGATGTCCGAGGAGATCCGCCAGCACTGCATCCGCCACACCCCGCTCGGCCGTCTCGGCACTCCGCAGGACACCGCCCACCTCGTGGACTTCCTGTGCTCCAGAGAAGGCCAGTGGGTCAACGGCCAGCTGCTGACGAGCAACGGTGGCATCGCCTAGTCCCGCCCGCGAACTCCAGGGCCAGCGCCAGGGCACCCGGGCGGCCGGGCCGCTGTGGCGCAGCAGGCGTCCACGGGTGACGCCCAGGTACAGCAGTGCGGCGCGGGTTGCGGCGCCGTCCAGAGTGTGCTGGTCGAAGGTGCGGCGGATGCGGGCAGGACGCGGAGGACGACCGGGCGGGGAACAACGCCGCGGGCCCGGTCCGCGGCCAGGCATCCGGCCCCCCTTTCGAGCAGGCGCTGCGCCGTGGCGGGGATGACGGCGGCGGGCAGGCCGGCGGTGTGGATGCCGTACTCGTCGCAGGGCTTGCGCCGGGAGCGGGGCGGGCCAGTCGGTGCCGACGTGCGGGGCGAGCCGGTCGACGGCCCGACCGTCACCGTCGCGGCCACCGCCTCCGCCCAGGTCGACGGGCCCGAGACGGCGTCCTCGCCGTCGCCCTCGACACGGGACCGACTAACTAGTAGCCCGGCATGATGGGGTTGAGGCCCAGGTACTGCGAGTCCGCGAGATCCTTCGCCGTCTTCCCATCACGCTTCTCGAACCAGGCGGCAAGGTTCGCGTCTGCCGACCCAATTGCCGGGCTATTTGCGTTCTCCCGGGCCTCCTTCTCCGCTTTCTCGCGCCCCGGATCGTTTTCCGGCCTCGCCGCGGGCCCATCGCCACTGTCTACGATGTCGTTCAGGGACGCGTACTTCCCCAGGTCCGCCTCCTTCTCCGCGTCGGCACCCAGGGCGGGGGCCACGCCGCCCAGGCCGCCCGGCGCGGTGAAGGCCGACGGGGAACTTGAGAGCAGGGTGGCGTCTACCCTGCCCATCCTCCCGAAGCTGTCCACCAGCGCGGCGGCTGACGGTGAGGCAGGAGCATCGTCGTCGGCGAACGCCGGCGCGCCAATACTGACAGCGGCGATGGCGCCGCACAGCGCAGCCGTAGCCTTCAGCTTCTTCATCAGGGTCAGCCTTTCGTCAGGGGCGCTCGCCCGTGATCAATCCACCCTGGCTGAACGACCGGCCCAGAGAGAGGACGCGCAGAGAGGTCGCGGTCCGAAAAACGTACGGAACGGTCGTTGCCCCGTACCGCGTCCACTGGGCGCGCGAATCGAACACACGATCTAATCGGAGAGGAGGAGTGTCGAGAGGAGGCAGCGATGACCGTGGACATCACGGACCGGCAGCGCCAGATCCTGCGCGCCGTCGAGGAGCACGTCGCCGAGACGGGCGACTACCCGGGCATGGCGCAGCTCGCCCGGCGAGCCGGCCTCGCGAGCGCCTCCAGCGTCCACTACCAGCTGGGGTGCCTCGAACAACTCGGAGTGATCAGCAGGGAGCGCCGCACCTTCGGCGCGCCGATCAGAGTGCTGTGACCCGCCCGGCCACTATCACCTCGCCCTGGACCGCCACGGGGTACGGATCCTCGACGGCTGGTGGGACGACCCCGACACCGCCGACCGGAAGTTCGACGGGCTCCAGGCGCAGCACGAGGAGCAGCGGGCATCTTCCTCTGGACCGGCTCGCTGATCCGAACGAAACCGCCTAGTAGTGCTTCGTTGGGTTCTGGCTGGTCTGCGGCGGCTTCGCGGGTTGGATAGAGGTCGTCCGCAGGTGTCGCATGCACCGGTCCAGCACCTCAGCCGGTCCTGGAGGAGATCGAGGACCTGGTAGAGGGTCAGGCCGGTGTGTGGGCTTTTGGGTCGAGCCGCCTGAGGGTGAGGAAGGCCTGGGCGGCGGTGACGAGGGTGACGTGGTGGTGCCAGCCTCGCCAGGTTCCGCCCTCGAAGTGGTCCAGGCCCAGGCCGTGCTTGAGCTCGCGGTAGCCGTGCTCGATCCGCCAGCGCATCTTCGCCCACCGCACCAGGTCGGCGACCGGGGTGGTGGCGGGCAGGTTCGATATCCAGTAGCCCCTCGGAGCGTCCTGCCCGTCCGGCCATTCGACCAGGAGCGTCTGGGTGGGCAGGACACCGTCCCACTGGTTGCGGCCGCCGCCTGCTTCCTGGGCAGCGGCCAGGGACTGCTTGCCCGCAGGTAGGACGGTCAGGACCACGAACCGTGAGGCCATCGTGCCTTTGCTGCCCCGGTGCCAGGTCACCGCGGTGAACCGGCCGGCACCGGCCTCGGCTGCGAGGACCGAGACTGCTCGCGGCGGAGTGCGGTAACGGGCCAGCGTCGGCGGCCCGAGTCCGCCGTAAGCGGGCTGGTGCGGGAGAGCATTCTCCGGGTGAGCGACTTCCTTCCCGGTCAGGGCCAGGATGCAGGACAGTCCTCGCTCCTCGAGACCCAGGCGGAAGGGGGTACTGACGCCGTAGCCGGCATCGGCGACCACGACCGGCGTCTTCAGCTGCCACTCTCCGAGCGTGTCTAGCAGGCCGAGCGCCAGACGCCACTTCTCCTGGTGGCCCGTGCCGTCGGGAACTCCAACCCTGCGGCAGCGGTCCGGCTCATCCGTCCCCTCGCGCGGCAGATACAAATCCCAGTTCAGCGGGCAGGACGCGGTGTCGGTGGCGGCGTGGACGCTGACCGCGACCTGGCAGTTCGCACGCTTCCCGACCGCCCCGCAGTACTGCCGGGCCACCCCGGCCGACGCGGTGCCGCACTTGGGGAACGACACGTCGTCGACCACCCACGCCTCGGGCACGATCACTTCGGAACTCCGACAACTCACCTCGGAAAGATCACCCAACGTAACGAGCACTACTAGAGCCTGTCTGACAAATGATCACCTGGCCGCTTCGCGGAGCCAGAGGATCAGGGAGGCCAGGATGACTCCTGCGCGGTAGCGGTCCGCGAGCTTGTCAAACCTGGTGGCGATTGCACGGAACTGCTTGAGGCGGGCGAAGCATCGTTCGACCACGTTGCGGTCGCGGTAGATCTCTGTGTCGAAGGCGGGTGGCCGGCCACCGCGGCGTCCCCGGCGTCGGCGGTTGGCTACCTGGTCACGGCGCTCGGGGGTCGTGGCGGCGATGCCCCGATGCCGCAGCAGGTGACGGATGGCCCTGCTGGAATAGGGTTTGTCACCCAACACACGATCCGGTCTCGTGCGCGGCCGTCCTGTGCTCACCCGCGGGGTGCGGCTCCCGTCAAGGACATCAGCGAACGCGGTGGCATCGTGGGCGTTTCCGGGTGTGAGCACTATCGACAGCGGCAGACCCCGGCCGTCGACGGCGAGGTGGATCTTGGTGGATAGCCCGCCGCGGGACCGGCCGAGGGCCTGGCGCGCCTGCGAGTGGCCCGGATCATCCAGTTCGTCCCCGGCCGCGTCCCCCTTTTACGGGCGCCCGCGGCGTGCTGGTGGGCCCGGTTGACCGTGGAGTCAACGGCGACGGTCCACTCCACCTGGCCCACCGCGTCGTCACGGACCTGGACGTACTCCAGCAACTTCGCCCACGTGCCGTCGGCCTCCCAGCGGGCGAACCGCTCGTAGACGGTCTGCCACGGCCCGTACCGCTCCGGCAGGTCGCGCCAAGGAGCACCGGTCCGCAGTCGCCACAGGACGCCGTTGACCACCTTCCGGTGATCACGCCACGGACGGCCGCGCCCGTCCAACTGCGGCAACAGGGGCTCAATTCGCTCCCACGCCGCATCTGCCAATTCACCTCGACCTGCCACAAGATCAATTATCAGACCGCCATATAGAGTCCTGCCCGTGGCGAATCATCAGGACGAGACCAGGGCGGCCTACGACGGAGTCGTCGAGCTGTACGCATCGCTGTTCGCAAACCGGCTGGAGGAACAGCCATTCTCCCGGACCATGATCGGCACCTTCGCCGAACTGGTGCGCGCTACGGGCAACCCGCGGGCAGCCGACGTCGGGTGTGGACCCGGACATCTGACAGCCATGCTGCACGAACTGGGCCTGGACGCCTTCGGACTAGACCTCGCCCCCGGCATGATCGACCACGCCCGGCAGGCCCATCCGACGCTGCGCTTCCAGGAGGCGCGGATGGAATCCCTGCCGATCGAGGACGCCTCGCTCGGCGGCGTGCTGGCCCATTACTCGATGATCCACACCCCTCCGGGAGAACTGCCGGAGCTGCTCGCCGAGCAGGCACGCGTCCTGGCGCCGGATGGTCTGCTCCTGGTCTCCTTCTTCGGGACCGACGGACAGGAACCGGTCCAGTTCGACCACAAGGTGGCGCCTGCCTACAGCTGGCCGACGGATCGCCTCGCTGAACTACTGGCCGATGCCGGGCTCGTTCCCTTCGCCCGGCTGCTCCACGATCCGGCCTCCGAGCGGGGCTTCCTCGACGCTCATCTGTTGGCCCGCCGCGCGTAGGTCCTGCCCGGAAATACCTGCCGGACTGCCAGCGCAACTCGGGACTGCCAACTCGGCAGAGGTTCGCTGATCTAACGCGAATTGTCAGACAGGCTCTAGTTCCAGGACCTCGTTCTCCAAGAAATCTCGCGAGCCACTGTCGATCCGGCCACGTCCCGTTCGACGACCAGATGTGGGGCGCATCGCGATCGGAAGATGTGCCAGGACCTGACGAGGGAACGCGTGGAACAGCTGCTGCGAGTCATGAACTTCAACGTCTCGAGTGACGGAATCGGTGCCGGCGAGAACCAGAGCCTTGAGCGCCCGTTCGGCCACGACAGGCCCGAGAGGCTGTTCTCCTGGGCGGGCGCCACGGCCAGCTGGCCCATGCGCACCGATCCCGGGGGCAGCCGCGGTCTCGACGACTACTTCACGCGGGACTTCGCACGCAACATCGGCGCCGAGATCATGGGTCGGAACAAGTTCGGTCCCCAGCGCGGGCCCTGGCAGAACCACGAGTGGCGCGGCTGGTGGGGGCAGGAGCCCCCGTTCCGCACCCCGGTGTTCGTCATGACTCACCACAAGCGTCCTTCGTTCACTCTCTCCGACACCACGTTCCACTTCGTCGACGGCGACGCCGCTGCCGTCCTCGACCAGGCGCGGGCAGCGGCGCAGGGCAAGGACGTCCGGCTCGGCGGCGGGGTCACCACCATCCGGCAGTTCCTCGACGCCGACCTCGTCGACACCATGCACGTAGCCGTCTCGCCGGTGAAGCTCGGGCGCGGCCTCCGCCTCTGGGAGTCGCCCGGTGAGCTGCTCGACCGGTTCGATCTCGAGGTCGTGCCCAGCCCCAGCGGCGTAACGCATCACCTGTTCTGGCGCAAGTGACGCCGGATCTCGCCCGGAAATCCCAGTACGGCCGACGCGGGCGCTCCGGCGAATGAACGCATGACCGCGGGCGAGTTGCCGAGACGGACCACGGGACTCGCCCACACTCATCAACCAACCGCACGGGGAACGGGCCTGCTCGGCTGCTGTGCGCCTCAAGGCAGCAGGCAGCTGAACAGGTACGCGGGCGTCGCCGTCACCGGCGCGATCGTCACCCAGCAGGGGCTCCGCCGCCGCCCGCGCCTCGCCCATCTTCCGGGGTCGAAGTCATCCTCGGAAGCGGGGAGCGCCGGTGCGCCGCGCCCGTACGGAGTCTGTCGCCCCGAAGGCCAGGTGCGGGCCGAGCACCAGCTCGACTCCGACGGCTAGTCGAGGCCCTGTGCCGCCGCGAGGAGTTCCTCGAGCGCCGCCAGCGTCAGCGTCGCCAGTTCACCGGGGGCGTCGTCCCGTGCCGGGTCGGCCCAGCGGGTGAAGCCCAGCTTGAAGGCCAGGACTCCGAGTTCGGCGGCGACTTGGGCGGTGGCCTCGGGGACGTCGCGCTGCTTCAGGGCGCCCACCATCGCGGCGGCCATACCCATGCTCTTGAGCGCGTTGCGCTCCTGAAGCTCCTCGTTCGCCTCGATCGCCGCGTGCAGGAGCGGACTCAGCTCACGGTTGAACGAGGTCATCTCCCCCGACGCGCGCTCCAGACCCGCCGCGACGGCGGCGATCGGCGTCGCGTCCGCGGGGGCGTCGGCGATGCCTTCGACCAGGAGTCGGCTGAGGGTCTTCTGCCCAGCCGAGAGGATCTCCCTCTTGTCGGTGAAATGCCGGTGGAAGGTGCTGCGGGTGAGGCCCGCACGCTCGGCGATCTGGGCGACCGTCGTGTCGTCGTAGCCCTGCTCCGCGAACAGGCTCAGCGCCGCCACGACCAGGCGTTGCCGGGCGTCCGGCTTCCATCTCGGCATACGACCATCCTAAGCGATGCGACACATGTCGCATCATCGGGTGTAGCGTGGCGAGTGATGCGACATCTGTCGCATCACTTGATCCCTCGCACCTTGGAGTCCGCCATGCGCATCTTCATCACCGGCGGCACGGGCCTGATCGGCTCCGCCGTCGTCGCCGAACTGCTCTCCGCGGGACACACGGTCACCGCCCTGGCGCGTTCCGACGCCTCCGCCGAGAAGGCCCGGGCAGCCGGCGCCGACGTGGTCCGCGGTGGGCTCACCGACCTCGACGTGTTGCGCGACGAGGCGGAGAAGGCGGACGGCGTCGTCCACCTCGCCTTCAGCAACGACTTCAGCTCACCGGAAGCGCTCGCACAGGCCGTCTCCGAGGAGGGCGCCGCGCTCGGCGCGCTCGGTGACGCCCTCGTGGGTAGCGACAAGCCGCTCGTCACCGTCTCCGGTACGCCCCGTGCACAGGGACGCCCCGCCACCGAGGAGGACCCGCTGCCCACAGACGGGCCGGTCGGCGGGCGCAGCGTCTCGGTGGAGCGCGCCCTCGGCCTGGCCTCGCGCGGCGTGCGCACCTCGGCGATCCGGCTGCCGCGCACCGTGCACAACGAGGGAGACGGCGGGTTCGCCGGGCTCCTCACCCAGATCGCCCGCAGCACGGGCGTGGCCGGCTACCCGGGTGACGGCACCCAGCGCTGGCCCGCCGTGCACGCGCTCGACGCCGCCGTGCTGTTCCGGCTCGCCCTGGAGAAGGCCCCGGCCGGTACCGCCTGGCACGCCGTCGCCGACGAGGGCGACGCCGTACGGGACATCACCGCGGTCATCGGGCGGCGCCTCGGCATCCCCTCACAGTCGGTGCCGGAGGAGAGCTTCGGCGCGCTCGGGCCGATCTTCGCGGCCGACCAGCCGGCGAGCAGCGCACACACCCGCGCCGCCCTCGGCTGGCAGCCGACCCGTCCGAGCCTCCTGGAGGACCTGGAGAAGATCCAGCCCTGAGGCCCGGCCGGCTCAGCCAGTCCCGTGCGCCGTGGAACCGGCGGCGACCGCTCGCAGCCCCGTACGCCGTGCTCGACGACGGGCTCGGCCTGCGGGGCGAAGCGCGGGGAATGGTGCCGAGGATCAGGGGCGCGGCTGCGTCGGGGCCTCGCCCTCAACAGCTTGGGGTCGAAGATGCCCCGTATCCGGAACACGGAGGGGCAGTCGAGGGCCGTGCCCAAGATGCCGAAGTGCTCGCTGCCGGGGAGCGGCCGGCCATGTGCTGCACGCCGTCGTCGTAGACCCGGCGCAGGGCGGCGCGGTCGCGTTCGGAGCCACAGAGTGACCATCGCTCACGAGATGTGGCACGGAGTCTGAGATCCCACAACGGCGCCCGCCCTGTTCGACCGAGCCGCCAGCCCACCGGACACGCTCCCGCCGACAGGCGTGGCCCCAGGGCCGTCCGCGGGCTGAACTGTGGGATCTCGCCGCTCGTGGCACTGGCCGTGATCGTTGACCAGCGGTTCTTCCGCTGTGGTCTCGCCCGGGAGCTCGTCGTGGCCGAAACGGTAGGCCTCGTAGCCGCTGAGCCCGAGGTCGCGGTCGGCGGCGACCACGGCCGCGTATTTGGCGGTGTCGGGGGTGCGGCCCCGGTCGCGGGTTTACTGCTGGGTTCCGTCGACTTCCGGGACGATGCGCTGGCCGTGGGGAAGCAGCAGGAGGACATCCATTCGAAACCGCAGAAGGGCCTGAGGGCCGCGTTCCTGGACGGCACCCGGCAGCCGTGAGTGACGAGCAGCGCTCGGCAGGAGGCGGCTTTCGGGGCACGGTCCTGCGTAGCCCACCGACGGGAGGACGGTGGGCGGGCTCCCTCGGCGGCCCGTTACGGGACTTCCAGGCTGGGCGGCGAGTGGTCATGCCGACTCGGGGGCGGTGATGCGGGGCGTTGTCATACGGATGCGGACTGTCAGGTCCTGATAGACGATGCTCGTAGGGGGATGTGCCGGCCGGCCTTCCTCGGCATCCCCTTTTCCCATGGAGCGGAAGTGCCGCCACGAGCCGCTCCCAGCAAGTGCGGTGGGGCTGTGCGAGACCTTCCACTGCCACTTGCGTCGCGCACGCGAGACAGGAGATCTAAGGGTGACTCAGAGTGTGGACTTTACCGGTGTGAATATGCTGTTGACACTTCCGTCCTCGCCGGACGGCCAGGCGTCCGTGGCCGTGGAAGGCGTGATCACCACGGTTTCCGTCATCGAGTCACAGGACGGCGGCAGGGGCGGCGGGGCCCCTGTGGACGCCAGATTCAGAGATCCGAAGGGCGTGGTAGTGGCCGGTGACGGCGCTCTGTTCATCTCCGAACACGGCGGCCACCGAGTATGGAAGGTGACTCCGGACGGCAAGATGTCCCCGGTGGCCGGAGACGGGACGAAAGGTCACGGAGGTGACGGCGGGCTCGCGAGGGCTGCCCAGCTCGACAGTCCTGGGCCGCTCGCGCTTGACGCCGAGGGCAACCTGTACATCGGCGAGGACTCCCGGGTACGGAAGGTCACACCAGAGGGCAAGATCACCACGGCGGTCGACGACCTGGCCTGGCCGAGAGGGTTGGCGCTCGACTCTCAGCGGAATCTGTACATCTCCGAAAGCAGTCGGCATCGGGTGCGGAAGGTGAACCTGGAGACCGACGAGACCACCACGGTGGCCGGCACGGACAGCAGGGAGGGCTTCAGCGGTGACAACGAGCCTGCAGACGCCGCCCGCCTCTACTACCCCGCCGGGCTGTGCGTGGACGACAACGACAACCTGTACATCGCTGATCACTACAACGGCCGCGTACGGAAGGTGGACCGGAAAGGCATCATCACGACGTTTGCCGGCGGCGGGTCGAACGACCCAGGCGACGGCAAACCGGCCACCGGGGCCGGACTGCGCGCTCCCGAAGGGCTCGGGCGGGACATCGACGGGAACCTGTACATCGCCGATGCGGGCGGCCACCGGGTACGGAAGGTGGACCGGGACGGGATCATCACAACGGTGGCGGGCACGGGGGAGGCCGCGTCCGGCGGCGACGGTGAGCAGGCCACGAAGGCTGGGCTGAAATTCCCCTACGGGCTGGCGCTTGACCAGCAGGGCACCCTGTACATCGCCGACACCTACAACGATCGAGTGCGGAGGGTCGCGGGTCCCCAGGAGCGGAGCCTGATGATCCGCCAGGTCAAGGTCCCGCAGGCCGGTCTCGGTGAGAGTGCCGAGCTCACCGTGGAGATCACCGCCTGCCGCGCCGGACAGACCGTCGACGCCGGGCCCGTCGTGCAGACATTCACCGCGCCCACAGGCTTCGCCTTCGCCGAATGGCCCGCCTACTCCTACAACGGCAACGACGCGCAGAGAGGGAGCCTGAGCAGCCGGTTCGAACGCGACCGCAGCGTCATGGTCGTCACCAGCAACCTGCACCTCAACACCTGCACCGAGGACAAGGGACCACTGATCTACACCATCCCGGTCAAAGCAGTCACCGCGGTACCTCCCGACACCTACCACGACGGAAAGTTGGTCGTGGGCCGCCACCCGGGCATCCGGCTGAGCGGCACCATCATCGAGGGGTCCCAGTTCTCCGTGACGCCAGGAGGGGCGCCGAAGAAACTGGTGCGGGCCAGCAACGAGTGCGAGTACCCGGGGGTGGAAGTCCGCCAAGGAGGACCAGTTCCTGCGCAGACCATCACCGCGACTCTGCCCCCAGGAGCCGGCTTGGCCTTCAAACCCGAACACGGAGTCAGGCATCAGATGAGCGTGGGTTCGCGTGGCGGGGATAGAACACAGAACTTCGACGCGGAACTGTCCGACGACGGACAGACCCTGACCTGCCAGAACGTGGACCTCGACTTCTTGCAGAAGCATCCGAACTCCAGGGTGTGGGTAGCCGTGACGGCCACCGTCACCGCGGCGACCGGAACTACTCATCTGACCTTCCGGGTGGGCGCCATCGAATCGGCCTCCACCACCATCGAGGTCGTAGAAGAGTGACTCTTTCGGCTGCGCCTGGCACGGAGGTGACCGGCCAAGGTGCGCTCACTCGCGGTGGGAAGTCCGGGCGGATGTGAAGGAAATCTGCCAGGGCGTCGGTGCGTTCGGCGTTGCTGGAGTAGGGGCGCATGTATGCCCACTCGTCGAGCAGGGTCCTATTCAGCCTCTCCGCCTTGCCGTTCGTCTGCGGTCGGTACGACCGGTGCGTTTGTGGACGATGCCGGCCGCGCTCATGGTTTGTCCGAACAGCCGGGATCGGTAGCAAGAGCCGTTGTCGGTCAACGCGCGTTCGACGGTGATGCCGTGAGCGGTGAGCAAGGCGTGCGCGCACTGCCAGAAGGCGGTCTCTGTGCGCTCGTTCGTCAGGACCTCGCTGTGGGCGAGCCGGGAGTGGTCGTCGACGGCGGGATGGACGAAGCTGTAGCCGATGACGGGGCTGTCGCCCTGGCGCGCGGCGTAGCGGCCTACCGGTTGGCGAGGGCTTGTTTCCTGGGCATGATGCGGTGACCGCCGCCGTCGGGGATGTCGCCGAGCTTCTTGATACGGTCAACCGCGCGCGTTGGGGTGAGACGCGGGTACCTCGTCAGTCCATGACCGGTCGCCTGGGTGGGACCGGTCGTGTCGTGGAGGAGGAACTGTCCGCCCGCCTGCTCCGCGAGGCCGGCACCGAACAGGGCGCCGGGTGTGTAGGCGCCCGGCCGGCCCTCGCCGCGGGCGAGCTTGCCGGCCACGGTGGCTGCTACCGAGGCGGTGTAGGCCATGCCGTCGTCGGCACGCAGCCAGCCCTCCCGGCGGGTGCCGTCAGCCCAGGTGACCACCGCGTGCCCCCACGAGTGACGGCGAGGGGCCGGGGATTCCTTCATCTTGGCCGTGGCCATCTGGCCGAGGGCGAAGCGGCGCAGCGGCGCGATGGACAACAGCTTTCCGACGAGTGGGGCCACGGCCCGCACGGCGCGCGAGGTGGGAGCCATCGCCGTGGTCACCGTGACGGACGGCGCATTGCTGGCCCGGTGGGCGGCGAGGAGCTCGGCGGTGGGAGCGCCCGCGGACTTCGCCTGTTCCCCGTCGGGCAGGGTGAGGCTTTGGAGATCGGCGCCGAGGCGTGAGGTGACCATGCGTCCGTCGGTGTAACGACGTCCACCGGTGGCAAACATGTCGATCATGGAAGCGGCGAAGGCGACGCCGACGACTCCGGCGCTGAGGGACACCGAGGCCAGAGCGTCTACGCGCACGGCGGCGGGGGCCGGGCGGTCCTCGCACAGCTTGATCACGACGGCTTCGGTGGCCAGCACGCCGAAGCCCGATCCGGTCACCAGCGTGCTGCCCGCCTGTTCGGCCTCCTGACCCAGGTCGAGCAGGCGGGGGACGGCGGTCAGATCTGCGGCCAGGTCAAGGTAGTGCCCACCGGGCATGCACGCCCGGGCGATGACCGGGGCTGTCTCTGCGTAGTTCCCGATGCCGTTGAAGACCACGGCAGGTCGCTGCCGGGTGACCTCGGCCGCGATGTTGTCGATGCCGTTCGCGATGACGACTCGGCTCCCGAGGTCCGCAGCGGTCTTGCGCAGCCGGTCGCCGTCGCTTTCGCGTCCGACCAGTACCGGCTTGAGTCCGTGGGCGGCAAGGTTCGCGGTGACGGCGCTTCCGGTGCGGCCTCCTGCGCCGAGGATCCAGATCTCTTCGGGTCGTGCGCTTTGGGTGGTGTCGGTCATGAGCCTGCTCCTGTCGCGCCATGAATGCGGGCGGTCGTCCGCCTCGCCGAAGACAGGGGTCGTCCCCCTCACTGTGATGTCTCACTGTGTCATCACAGACTCTAGCACTGATGACACAGTGAGACATCACTTGCTATCGTCCGACTATGGCCAGATGGGATCCCGGAACCGCGGAGCGCCTCACACAAGCGGCGCTCGAGCTCTACACGGAGCATGGATACGACAACGTGACAGTGACGCAGATCGCCGAGCGGGCCGGCATCACCCGCCGCTCGTACTTCCGCTACTTCCCCGACAAGCGCGAGGTCCTGTTCGCCGGCTCGGAGCGGCTGCCCGCCGCAGTGCGCGCGGCAGTCCTGGACGCCCACCCGGCTGCTTCTCCTCTGTCGGCAGCCCTCGAGGCTCTCACTCACGTCGGCGCCGCCCTCGCCGAGCACGTCGACCGCACCGCCGAACGCCGCGCTGTGATCGCCTCCAGCCCGGAGCTTCAGGAGCGGGAGCGCACCAAGCTCGCTGCGGTCACGAGCGCGATCCAGGACGCACTCCTGCAACGGGGCGTCGACGACGACAGCGCGAAACTGGCGGCGCAGGTCGCCACCGTCGCATCCCAGAACGCCCTCGACCGCTGGGCTGAGGGATACGGCGAGAAGGACTTCGCGACCTGCCTCCACGCAGTCGTCGTGTCGCTCCGGGACGTGCTCACCGAAGGCATCGACAGCAGCCGCTTCGAGTGAGAACTCCGCCACCCGCTGTCTGCCATCGGACCCGCACGCCTGCCGTCAACGACGCTCGTGGTCAATACACCCGAGCACGGGGCGTGCACCGGCGCTCGCTGCACGACAGCGTGCGCCCCGGCAGTGCACGCCGCTACCGACCGGCGTCTTGGTGAAATCTCGTGCGAACGGGTGTGCGCATGATCTGTTCGCGGGACGTCTTGTCCAGGCCTGTGGTGTGGGTGCGAGAGGCCGATGAGAGACGGGTCGCTTCGGCCCGGTGCTGCGGCGATGCCGTGCGCTTCTTGCCGGTCGTCTTTTGATCTTCATTTGGGAGACGGTGTGAGCGACGGCAGGAATGCCGGTTTGCAGGCTCTGACGGCGTCCGTGGGCCGTCGCGCCACGATGCTCTACAGCAGGGACATCAGGACGCCGGCAGCACCCTGGCCGCCACCGGACACACCGCCGCCACTGTCGCGCACCGCTGCTGCGCCCACTGAGCACGCTGTGCCTCAAGCCCGGGATCGCCCAGGCGGACCGGGACCGCTGCGCGCGTCATCAGTTTCCCCTCTACTGGTGAGCGATGCGCTGCAGACGAACCGGGGGGCGGCGCCGCGTTCGTCGCGGGCAGCGGTGGGAGCGCCGGCCGGGCGGTGGTTGTCGATCGTGGCGCGCGTGTACGGGTATCCGCCGGATCACAACGCCGGTTCGGAGTGGATGCTGCACTCGATGCTGCGCCCGCTGGCCGAGCGCGGTCACCGGGTGGAGGTGTGGCTGTCCCACCCGGGCCGGAGCGAGCGGCCCTATGAGATCGACGGTGTGCACGTGGTGCCGTTCCAGGCCGGTATCGACTTCGTGGCCCGCGCCCGGCGGGCGGATGTGCTGGTGTCCCACTACGAGAACGTGCCCCTGGTCGCGGGCCTGGCCCGCGAGGCCGGCATTCCGCTGGTGGTGATCTGCCACGACAACTTCGACACCAGCTTCCACAACGCGGCCGGCGCCGACCTGGTGGTCTACAACAGCCAGTGGATCCGCCGGGACGGGGAGATCTTCTACGCCCGCTATCCGCCCGAGTTCCTGCCCCGGCGGAGCATCGTGGTGCGCCCGCCGGTGATCGCGGAGGAGTACCGCACCCAGCCGGGCGAGTGCGCAACGCTGGTCAATCTGAACGCCGACAAGGGCGGGGAGCTGTTCTGGCAGATCGCCGCCTGGAGCCCGCAGTGGCGGTTCCGTGGCGTGCGCGGCGCCTACGGCCAGCAGGTGATGCCGCCGCCGAGACTGCCGAACTGCGAGGTGGTCGACTCGGTACCCGGGCACCGGATGCGTGAGCACGTCTACAGCCACGCGCGGGTGGTGCTCATGCCGAGCCTGTACGAGTCGTGGGGGCGGGTGGCGGTGGAGGCGTTCGCCTCCGGGATCCCGGTGATCGCCCACCCCACCCCCGGCCTCGTGGAAGCCCTCGGTGGGGCCGGTATCTTCGCCTACCGCGACGATCCCACCGCGTGGATCGACGCCCTGGACTCCTTGCGCGACCCGGACACCTGGGCACGCGCCTCCCGCCGGGCACGGGCCCGCTCCGACGAACTCAGCGCCGCCTCGGACCTGGAGCTTTGGTGTGAGGCTGTCGCATCACTGGGTCAGTCCCTCCCCGGCGGCACTTCGCGCAGGCACACCGTCGTCCCGGCCGGCTGCGCCAGCAGGGACACGGACGGGACGGCTTCCGAGGGTGAAGACGCGCTCCGTGAGGGCCCACCCGTTCCCGGCCGGCCCCGGCTTTCCACCCCGCGGTGGATGAGGCGGATGCTCGAGGACCGCCGCGGTCCACTGCGCGCCGTCGGCGACGACAAAGGACGGTCCGGCTCGGCAGTGCCGGATGAAACGCGCGCAACCGCCGGGCCGGACCGCAATGAGAAGCGTGCCAGCGAGCCGGGACACGCCGCCGTCGGCACTCGAGGTGCTGCTGCTGGTCCCCGGCACACCGCGACGGAGGATACCGATCGTATGAGGCAGGGACGCTAGACCATCATTACTCCACGCCGGGCTATCACCGCCTTCAGCGGTTCGACGTCACGGGCAAGATCCAGGACATTCGGGTTCCTGACGGGGTGACTTCTCTCGATGTCCGTGCATGAGGCAGCGCAGGCGGCGGGTCCACAGGTGCTGGCGGCGGTTTCTCCTCGGGGACCGTGACTGTCTCCTGGCCCTGATGGAGCAGGGTCTGGACCAGCAGGCACGCGGCATGATCGACACCATCCAGCCCACGAGCCCTGGGAGATGGCAGTGGCCACCCTCCTGCGCGCCTACTGCCGCCCGTCGCGGCGCCGCTTGCGCGAGCCGACGTCGAACAGGCCCAGCACGCAGCGGTCTCGCTCCTGGCCGGTGCCGAACCCTCCATCGCCGTGTTCCAGACCCGGACGGGCCTGGCCGCCGTGGAAGTCGACGTCAACGGTCCACACGTGGGCTCGCCTCCTCAGCCCTCGCCGACGTGGCCCGCCTGACGCCTATGCCGCGCGGGAAGTGCTGGACCACCCAACCACCCTGGCACTGCTCAGTGTCGAGCGGGTATCCGCCGCTCGGAACGGTGATCGCTGACGCACGTCTGGACGCCGGGACCCCTGCCTGCCGATCACGAGCGGTCCCTGACCGAAACCGTCGCCCTCGGCGAATCCGAGCTGAGGCGACTTCTCCGAGACGCCCAGGCGGCACCAGGCAAGCCCCCGATGGGGGTACCGCAACCCACATGAGTGATCGAACGCAGCATCACAGTCCGTCCCGCCCGACCACAGAAGGAGAGAGCCCGGTATTCGGACTCGAATTCTAGATTTCGCCCGCCTCCACCCGTTACGGCGACGACCGACCCGCCGTTATCCGATCACCTGTCCGCATTTCAGTCCGAGGAGCCCCGTGAATCCCGTACGCCGCCCTGCGCTTGTTCATCCCGCGTTCGAAAACACCACCCCTTCCTCGGATACCCCCCTGCGCTCCGCCGCCCACCGCAACGCCCCGTCCGTCCGTGGGTCACAATCGGATACGAGGTACCTGGCATGACCCACGCCAGCGCCCACGGTCTGGACCGGCACACCGCCGGGCACCTGCCGCAGGAGGTCGTCCGTGAGCGGGGAGCCTCACTGCTGATCGCCAACGTCGCCCGGTCCTGCTCCCGTCCAACGGTGCCGCGCTGTGCGTGCACCGCAAGACGGACGCCACCCTCGCACCGGGGCAGCTCACCTCGTGGGCGGCCACCTGCAGGCCGGTGAACCACTCGACCACGCCGCTCGGCGCGAAGCACAGACGGAGGCGGGGGTTTTCACCAGCGCGGAGCAGCAGGAGTTGCACAGCTTCACTCACCCCCGACGCCGATGACGAGCTCGATCGGATCACCGCCGTGTTCGTGGCCCAGTCGTGGACGGGTATGCCGTACAACGCCGATCCGGACAAGCACGAAGGGCGCTTCCGGGTGCCCATAGAAAGGCCCTCTCGGACTACTACCCCTATGCCGCCACGATCTTCCACACACTCATCCTCGGCCCGCCCTACCGGGCCACCAACTGGCCCGCAGGAGGCGCCCGATGAAGAGGTTCTTCGGCCCGGTCACGATGGCCGACCCACAGGTCTCCGACGCCGAGCACGAGCTGTTCGGGGGGCCTCTGCGCTACGACATGGGCTGGTCCCAGCACGAGCACGCGACGTTGGACCTGACCATGATGTCGGCGCTGCGCTCCATGCCCGGCCTCGTCGGTGCGACACTGCGCATGGCGTGGCAGGCCGACCGGCGTGCCCTGCTGTCGGTCGGGGTGAGCGAGATCGGCCAGGGCATTGCCGCAGCCGCCGGGTTGCTGGCGGTCAACGCGGTCATGCACGCCCTGCTCGCCGGCAGTGGCAGCGCTGCCGAGCGGCTGCACGCCCTGTTACCCGGCCTGCTGGCCGCAGCGGTCATCGGCGTCGTCAATTCTGCTCTGTCGGCCTGGTCCACCTCCCGCGCCGGGCGGCTGGAGCCCAAGGTGGAGCGGATCGCCACCACCCAGTACCTGGCCGCCGCAGCCCGCGTAGAGCTGGAGGCCATCGACGATCCCGACTTCCGGCGGCTCGTGGACATCGCCCAGCACGGCCCTGGCTCCGCCCGCCGCATGATCAGCTCCTGCGTCGCCGCACTGAACGGCCTCATCTCCCTGATCACCACCGCCGGCGTCCTCGCCGTACTGCACCCCGCGCTGCTGCCCATGCTGATCCTCATCGCCGCCCCGCGCGGCTGGGGCGCCATGCGGGTCGCGCAGGAGCGGTACGTGTCGGTGATGAGCTGGATCGAGCACGTGCGGGCCAGCCGCCTGATCGGCAACCTGCTCACCGAGCGCACCGCCGCCCAGGAGGTCCGACTCCATGCCGTAGGCCCCTTCCTGCTCAGCCGCTACGAACGCATGGCCGAGAGTGCCGAAACCGAGCAGGAACGCCTCGCCTCCAGCAAGGCCCTGACCGAGTGGGTCGCCTCCGCCCTGTCGGGACTGGCGATGGCCGCGACCTACGGGACCATGTTCTGGCTGATCATGGCAGGGCACATGAGCCTCGCCGTCGCAGGGACCGCCGTCATCGCCGTACGCACCGGCTCGGCGAGCCTGGGCGCCCTGGTCATGAACATCAACCAGCTCCACGAGGAGAGCCTCTACGTCCGCGACCACGGCCGCTTCCTCACCGAGGCCGCCCAGCGGACACTGCCCACCGGCGGGGCTCCCGTACCGGAACGCGTCAAGGAGATCGTTCTCGACCAGGTCACCTACCGCTACCCCGACCGGGACACGGCCGCCCTGGACGGGGTGTCCCTGACCCTGCCGATGGGGTCGGTGACCGCGGTGGTGGGCGAGAACGGCTCCGGCAAAAGCACCCTGATGAAGATCCTCTCCGGGATGCTGCTGCCCGCCTCCGGCACGCTGCGCTGGGGCGAGGCCGACCTCGTCGACCTCGACCGCGCCCAGGTCTTCGAGCGCGTCTCCCTGCTCACCCAGGACTTCCAGCGCTGGCCCGTCACCGCCGCCATGAACATCCGCCTCGGCCGCCCCGACCACCCCGCAACAGACGACCACCTGAAACCCTCGGTCGACTACGCCGTCGCCGGCCCCGTCATCGCCAAACTCCCCGACGGACTGCGCAGCCTGCTGGCCCGCATGTTCCGCGGCGCCACCGAACTGTCGGGCGGCGAATGGCAGAAAATCGGCCTGGCCCGCACACACTGGCGTAGCTCAACATCACAGGCAGACGGCGTCCTCATCGTCGACGAGCCGACCTCAGCCCTCGACCCCGAAGCCGAGATCGAAGCCTTCGACCGCATCCGCCGCCTCGCCGCCCCGAACCGGGCCGTCGTCCTGGTCACCCACCGCATGTCCGGCGTCCGCAAGGCGGACCACATCTACGTACTCAACAACGGGCACCTCACCGAACACGGCACCCACGACGAACTCATCGCCGCCCGCGGCCGGTACGCCGCCATGTTCGACGCCCAAGCCGCCCAGTACGCCCCGACGACGGCCATCCCCCGCCCCACCGCGCCCACCGTCCCGGACCAGGTATGACCGACTCGCCCGAAGGGCCTACCGTGACCACGCCCCTTACCACCACGGACCTCGACGCAGCCGCTTCCCTGCGCCGCCAACTGGCCGACCACCTGGCCACCGCCGGACACCTCCGCACCCCCGCAGTCGACCACGCCCTGCGCACCGTACCCCGCCACGCCTTTGCCCCCGAGGTGTCTCTCGAAGCCGCGTACGCCAACGACATCGTCGCCACCCGCCATGCGCCCGACGGCCAAGTGATCAGCTCCATCTCCGCCCCATGGCTGCAGGCCGACATGCTCGAAGCCGCCCGCATCCAGCCCGGCCACCACGTGCTGGAGATCGGCTCCGGCGGCTACAACGCCGCCCTGATCGCCGAACTCGTCGGCCCAACCGGTCACGTCACCACCCTCGACATCGACCCTGCCGTCACCGAGCGGGCCACCCGCTTCCTCACCGAGAGCGGGTACGACGGCGTCCGCGTCGTCACCGCAGACGCCGAGCACGTGCCCACACGACTGATCCCGGACGGCGGATTCGACGCCATCGTGGTCACCGTCGACACCTGGGACCTGCCATGGATCGACGCCCTGGCCGAGAGCGGCCGTCTCGTCGCGCCCCTGCGTCTGCACGGTTACCACTGGGCCATCGGCTTCACCAAGGTCAAGGGAGCACTGCACAGCGACGAGCCGCTCATCGTCTGCGGCTTCGTCGCCATGCAGGGTGACGGCGCCTGGAACACGAACCGCCGCACCGTCCCCGGCACCGGCGTGCACCTGTTCTGGGAAGACGGCACCCCGCTGCCTGTCGACCAGCTCGCCCCCGCACTCACCCGCGAGCCGACTGTCACCCGCACCAACATCACCGTCGGCGGCCAGGAACCGTTCGACGCCCTCATGCTCTACCTCGCCGGCGCCCTGCCCGGCTTCTGCCGCCTGGAAGTCGCCCCCGACGTCAACAACGGAGTCCTGAACCCGCCACCCAAGCACTGGCCCGGCGCCGCCATCGTCCGCGGTGCGTCCCTCGCCCGGCTGGCCCATGAGCGCATCGGCGACGGGGAGGACGGCAAGGGCCAATATGAGTTCGTCGTCCATGGCTACGGCGCCCAGGGGCACCTCGCCGCGCAGGAGATGGCCGAGCAGGTCGAGCACTGGCAACGCAACCACAGGGGCGTCCGCTGCCCCCTCATCACCGTCCGCCCGGCAGCAGACCGTGCCTCGGCGGACACGGACCACGAACCACACGTGTTCACCAAGAAGCACACCCAGATCACCGTGAACTGGCCAGATCGTGCCCCGCAGCACCGGGAGCCCCAGCACCAGATGAACGGCGGTGCCCTCTGCACACCTTTCGCCGGCACGCTGCACACCCGCCCGTCCAACGTCTCGGAAGGCAGAGCTACATGACCTCTCCCCTCTCCCCTCCGGATGCGTCTCACCGCATGCCGCTGTGCCCGCAGCGCAGTACGCCGCGTCGTCTCGGCATGCGGCGTGGTTCGGTGCCATCGCGGTCGTCACAGACGAGGTCGGCCGGCTGCTGGCTGGCGCACCCCACCCACCGCAAGGACGACTCGTGGCCACTGCCACAGGCGTCGTCGAAGCCGGCGAACACCCGCACGCCATCTGCCGGCGCGGGCAACCTTCACCGTCGACCAGGTGGATGCGATCCGCGCATCATGTGAGCAACTGTCCGGGTATGCCGGTCCAAGCTGGCCCTCATGCCCGGCACACCGAGCCGCACACACCGTCCTCTGTCCACTGCGTGCGGCCGTGAGGACACTCGCCTTGTGGTGATCCGCGGCAACTCGGCCTCAGGCAAGTCAAGCGTGGCCCAAGGCCTGCGAGATCACTACGTCAGCGGTATCGCTATCCTGGGCCAGGACGTGATCCGCCGGAACGTGCTCAGGGAACACGACACCGCACGCGGCGCCGACATCGCCCTGCTGGGAAGGATCGCGCGCGAAGCACTGAACGCCGGCTTCCACGTGGTGCCCGCAGGGCTCCTGTACGCCGATCGCTACAGCCACATGATCACGTCTCTGGCACGGGACCATCGCACGAGGCCTTCCTCGACCTCTCCGTCTACCTGACCGTCCACCGCCACGTCCGACGCCTTTGTTAGGCCTCTTACCGCCGCGTGCGCAGGACACTGAGAGCTTGGCGCGGTGTTCGCGTCTGGCCCTCCGGTGGCATCTGTACCTTCGCTGAACGAGAACACGTCAGCGTTACCCGCCCTTTCCCAGACACGTGGGTAGCCGTCGCGGACCGGAGCCCCGGACCCCGCACTGAGCACGTGCGGGTTGGGCCGCCGGTGTCCATGCGTGCGCCATACGTGCCTGGGTGGCGAGTCTACGGGGCCGATCAGCTACATGGGCTCGTCCGCTGGTTCGAGATGGGGCAGGGCGGGGCTGCTGTCGATTGCGGTGCCGTTCCATCGAACCTGATGGGTTTCGGTTCCTCCCGATGGACAGCAGGTCGGATCCGTGTCCTTGAAGATCGGGCGCTGCAGTGTCACTTCAGTACCGTTCTGGGCTGTGATGCGGAGCTGGCCGGCGAAGGCGTTGCCCACGTACCGGTTGCCGTAGAAGAAGAACACGCCGGTGCAGTTGCCATTCGCGCTGCCGGCGCAGGAGGCCTCGACGGCTCGGAGCGGGCCGGGCATGGCGGCCAACTCCTTGGCGGTGATCATCGCGGTGTAGCTCTGCTGCTCGATGTGTCGCAGAGCTGCGGCAGCGTCGATGGTGGTGGAGGGAGTCGGTGTCGATTCGGGGCACCCGACAAAGTCGACCAGTTCGGATGGAGGCTTCATGTCTCGGAGCTCTCGGCAGTCACTGAGCCAGTGTGGATCGTTCGGGTCGTTCAGAACGGGTACCAAGTGGGTTGCCAGTTCCAGTTTTCCTGCGGTGCGTGTGAAGACGCTCATGGTGACGGTATCTGATGCGGGAGTGTCGGACCAGACAACCGCCGACCACCCCGGCCAGCACTCGTGTGCTCCCAGGTACACGTCAGCGGGGGTCCGGAGCGATGCCCCCACGGCGGCCTTCAACGAGGCTGTGGTGGGGCAGGGGTTCGCCGCTTTCGATGTCGACGGCTCAGGTTGGGGTTTGGCGGCCGCCAGTTCACTGGGACTTGCCTCCCAGATCGTTGTCGGTTTGGCGAGGGGGAAAGCAATTTCGGCCGACCGGCCTTCGCCCAGCGGACCGGGGACCACGCCCACGCCGACCATGCCCTCGGGGAAGAACTTGACTTGCGCTGTCTGCTTGACAACCTCGATCTCGGTCTCGAGTGCCATTGAGGTGCCGACGTGCACCTCGGTGAGGAACAGGTCGATGACAGGGCTGGCTTCCAGCGTAAGCCGCCAGCCGAGCGTCGCCTTCGCTTTGAGATCACCCGCCTCGATCAAGTCGACTGAGGGTTTCGGTGGCCACCCGGTCGCCGTAACCGAGTTCTTCTTGACGCCCACTTGTGCCGTGACTCGGTAGTCAATCGGGTTGCTGTATTCGAGCTTCGCGGGGGCGCCGCCCTTCAGCTCACCGCCCAGACGCCATGACAGCTCCGGCACCACCTTGAACGGTCCCACCCTCAGGAGTTGTGCAGTGACGTACGGCGCACGCATTCGTCCGAGCTCGAGGTCGTAGCTGCAGTATGTTCCCGGCGTAGCGCCGAGTGTGAGCTTGGTCGTCTCCTTCACGTGCAGCTTCAGGCTGCTTTGGGTCCAACCGATTTCGGTGCCGTCCAAACTGACGACGATGCCGTTGTTCTCGGCCTTCATCAGCGGGAGCGTGCCACCACACTTGAGGCCTTCGAGCTTGCCTTTGCCCGCGATGGTGTCCAGTTTGATGGTGCCTTCTGATTGGCTCTCGGGTTCCGGGTCGGCCGGGGCCTGTGCCGGTAGCGTGTAGGCAGCAGGTGAGAGTTGGCCGGCCTGACGTTTGTCCGGTTGGCCGAAGCGGAGCACCGCCTTGGGCATGGCTTCGCGCAGTGAGGCGTCCTCGGTCTGCACGACGAGCTGGTTGCCCTGCTCTCTCACGCCAAGGACCTTGCGTACCAGGCCATCAGGGGTGAGTGGCGTTTCTGCGGCGACGACGAAGTCGCCGCTCTCGAGAGACCGGGCGTCTTGAGACGTGCGGGCGAACAGCAGCCGGGACGTGGTCGGTTGTTCCAGCAGTCCGGTGGACTCAGGATTCAGGATCGTTGTTCTGTCGGAGACAGCGACGCGGTAGTCGACTGTCACACGAGAAGCCTCACCTTCGTCGATTTCGACGCTGAGGACATCGTCTGCGGTGTAGTAGGTGGCTTGTGCGGCCTTGACGGGTACTGGTGCCAGGTGCAGGCGCCCGGCGGGTACTTCCACCGTGCTGGATGCCTTCACGGACCGCTTGAATCCGCCGGGCCCGGTGACGGCAACCACCGGTTGGGCGTTGCCCGGTAGTCCGGCGATCGTGATGGTGAGGCGGGCGGCAGAACCTTGGGTCCTCCACCACGAGATCCCGGCGACGGTCAGGACGGCCAGGACCACGATTGCGCTGAGCCAGGCCCGTCTGTGCTGCATCATGCGCCATCCCTTCACAGCGCCAGGGTGTTGACGTTACACCCATCAATTGAGTGAAGACTATTAACCACATAGCATGGGATCACGGCAACTCGGCTTTCCAGCAGACCTGTTGACGATCTGCCGAGTTGTCACTCTCGACGCCCCAGAGAGGTGAGGATGCCGTCGTCCACCACGGGAGATGCCGGTCGGTCCGTGTCACGTCGCGAGCGCCTACGCGCCGAGTTGGAGCGCGACGCGCTCACAGTGGCGCGCCAGCTCATCGCAGCCCAGGGCGTCGAGGCCCTCAGTCTGTCAGCCGTGGCTCGCGAGCTGGGGGTCACTCCCCCGGCGCTGTATCGCTACTTCGAGGGAAAACCAGGCCTCACGCTGAGGGTCTACGAGGCCGTCACCCGTGACTTCGTGACGATCGTCGCCCAGGCGGTGGGCGCGGTCGACCCGGAGGATCTCGGTGGCCAGCTCTACACAGCCACCAGGGCAGTGCTGGACTGGTCGGTCACAAACCCAGGTGAGTTCGATCTCCTCATGGGCGCGGGCTACGCGCGACTGGTCGCCTCCGGGCGGCCGGTCGACCAGGTACTGATCCAAGAGCTCGGTGGCCTGTTCGGCAGGACATTTGCACAGCTGTGGCGTCGGGGCATCCTGACATACCCCTCGGAGCAGGAGACGGATCCGCGCCTGTGGCCGCAGGTAGCGGCGTACGGACGGCTGATGGGGCACGATTACCCACCAGGTGTCGCCATGGTGATGATCACTTGCTGGCGCCAGATCTACGGACTGCTCTGCATGGCCGTCTATGGGCATCTGGCCTCGTCGTTTGATGATCACTTGCCATTGTTCGAGAGCATGATGGACGACCTTCTTGCCCTCTGCGGCGTCCCGCGGAAGCGGTGACG
Organism: Streptomyces sp. NPDC032940; assembly: GCF_040636935.1. Classification (NCBI taxonomy): domain Bacteria; kingdom Bacillati; phylum Actinomycetota; class Actinomycetes; order Kitasatosporales; family Streptomycetaceae; genus Streptomyces; species Streptomyces sp. NPDC032940. The sequence continues at coordinate 66,198 of NZ_JBEZVJ010000019.1, forward strand.
GGCACCGAGGAGCGTCTCTCTTCGGCCCGCCCCCGGTCTCGCAGCGTCAGTCGCATCAGAAGGCCGGCTGACACTCGTTGTGGGACCGGCTCAGCGCGTGTCGGTGACCGCGGACGAACTGATCGCCGGGGCGTCGGCTGCCGTGGCGAAGTAGCTGACGTCGACAGTGTGCGTCACGCTCCCGGCCCGGGCGGCACCCCGCCTCCGAGCGACCTTCGTGCTCCACCACCCCGACGAAGCAGCCCGGCACCTCCTCCCCACCCGGCACGGCATCCGCCCCGCCCCGCTGAGGGTGGGGCGCGCTGAGGTGCGGGCAGCGGCTCGACCGGGCCCCGCAGGCACGCCCTAACCTGACGCCATGCCCTCCCCTGTGCACGCACTGGCGCACTGCTCCCTGACTCCTGCCGCCGTGGCGGAGTTCCTCGCCCTGCCGCAACAGCCCGCGGTTGCAGATGACTTCGACGCGGTCGATGCCGCTCTGCGCGCCCACGGCTGGAGTTGGGAGCACGAATGCCTGCCGGACTCCTACCGCACGGGCTTCGGGCATCCGTTGTGCACCGAGGGCGATGCCCCGTTCGGGGATCTGACGGCGCGGAGTTTCCTGGCGTTCGGCGAGCTCTATCCAGTCGACCCTGAAGACGAGGACCTCGACAACATGCCCTGGCTGGGCGACCTCGTGGACGACTGGGGCCGCGCCCCGGGCTGGACCGTCCGGCGCCCGTCCACGGTGGAGGCGTGCATCGGGGTGCTCGACCGGGCCGCGGACGCCGTCGCCGCCCATCTCGGCGCCCCACCGGAGCGGACGGTCGCCAGCGACGCGGCCGTGGTGACGGGCCCGCCCATGCCCCACCGGATCTGGCGCACCGCCACGCACGCAGTGATCGTGGGGCCCCATGCGGACAACGGCCCATACGGCTACCTCACCCATCTGCAACTGGCCGCCTCTCCCCTCGGGCTGGCCCCCGAGTTGCCGCCCGCGGACGACCCAGCGGGGCTGGACCGCTGGATCGAGGCGCACGTCGACTGGTGACGTGCCGTCGGCGGGGACGGACTCCCACGGGCCGGCAAGGGCCTTGGCCGCCACCCCGGCCGGGGGCCCACCGGCGGCCGGAGTGGCAGCCGGTGAGTGACCCGTGGGACGGGGCGCGCTCACCGGCTGGCGCCCGGTGCGGCGGGTTCAGCCGACCTGGAGCCACAGCCGGAGAGCGGAGCAGACGTTCCGGTCGTCGTCCGCGTAGACAGGTTGGCCGCCTGCGCGGCGGAGGGGGTGGCCAGCGTGCCGGCACCGCCCAGCAGGGCGACGACGGTGCAGGCGAGCATTCTGTTCCGGACTCTCATGGCGAAGGCTCCTGGTGGAAGTGGAGGAGACGCAGCCGGTGGCGGAGGTGCGGTGTGGGCACCGAGGTGTGCGCCGGGGCCGGCGCGCACCCGGGGTGGGTGCGCGCCGGCCCGGTCGTGCCGGGCTGCACAGGGGCGCTAGCAGGCGCCGAGGTCTTCCCAGACGCCCCACTGGCCGGTGGTTCCGGGCTCCTCGCCCGTCACCCACCACTTGGCGCGCCAGTTGCGGCCGTTGTGCGAGACGGTCTCGCCGCCGTTGTAGACGGTGCCGGAGGCCCAGGGCACCGCCGTGCAGTCGCCGGGCTCGCCGCCGTCGTCTCCGCCGCCGGTGCCGCCGCCGTCTCCGGCGCCCCCGCCGATGTTGACGTCGATGCAGGCGTAGAAGGCGTTGGCGGTGTCCGCGATGTTCCAGACGGCGAGCACCTTCTGGCGGCCGGTGAAGCTGCCGAAGTTCACCTGGTGGCTGACCTCCGCAGGGGGCAGGGCGCCCCGGCCGGGGAACTCGGCGATCTTCTGGTTGCCGATGAAGTACTGCCAGTTGGAGGTGGCGTGCCGTGCCTCGATGCGCCAGGTGAAGGTCTGGTTGGTGGCGACCGGCGATACCCTCCAGGGCTTGCTGTCGTCATCGAGGTCGGCCCACCGGGCGTCGCCGCCGCTGCAGTTGCGGAGCCCCTTGGGCCCCTCGACGCTCGCCGGCTCCCACTTGATCTGGCCGCAGTTGACCACGCGCGAGGCGCACTGGTCCTGCCGGCTGTTCGGCGAGACCACCCAGCCGTGGGCGTTCGCCGTACTCGCCGGGAGGCTGACGGCGACCAGCGGGGCGATCAGAGCCCCGACCGCGACGGCCACCCTTCTTTTCATGTGCATGACATCTCCATCCCTTCGGTCACGTCGAACCAGCCCGCCCCGGACCGCGACTTCGCCGATCAGGCCACCACGCAGGTCTAGACCTAACGTGCGCAGGTCTAGACCTTAGCGCCACTCCAAGTGCCGTCAAGAGGGCCCCGCAAGCCAAGTCGACTACCGACAAGGTTGGCTCACCGGGGAATGTTGTCGTGGTCCGTAGCCGCGGTCGGCCAGCAGTGCGTCGGGGCGTCGGCGGGGTCTGCCGCCCCGGCCCGCGACGGCGGGAATCTTGTCGGGCAGCAGCTCGAGTCGGGTGACGTCGTTGCGGTTTGCACCGGTCCGCGACACCGCCAGCGTGAGGCCCTGTCCGTCGACGATGAGGTGGTGCTTGCTGCCCCGCCGTGCGCGGTCGACCGGCCTGGGCCCGGCTTTTGGGCCCGCCGGGCGGCCCCGGCAGGGGCGAGGTGTCGGGCACCGCCCGTTCCCAGCCCAGCTGGTTCTTCGAACGCAGCTCGTTCAGCAGGAGCTTGTGCATCCGGTCCCAGACGCCGGCCTCGTTCCCGGCCGCCAGGCGCCGCCAGCAGGTCATGCCCGAGCCGAAGCCGAGCTCCTGGGGCAAGGACTCCCACTGGATGCCGGTGTGCAGGACGAAGAGGGTGCCGCACAGGCCTGCCGGTCCGGCACCCGCGGTCTGCCCTCGGTCTCCATCGGACCCGGCTTCGGCAGCAACGGCTCGATCGGCGACCGCAGTTCATCCGACACGATCCACGACCGCGACTGACCATTTCCCATGCGCATACCTACGAGCACACCAGCACCGACCTCCAGCAGGCCTGGTCGGACAAGACAGGGGCCACCTGGACAGCCATCGCCGGCACCTGGACTGACAAGGGTTGCACCCTTCCCCAGGTGCACCGGTTCGTCATCACCCACGGCGGTGGCCCAGACCGCGACCAAGGGTGCGAAGACGAACCCAGCCGACGCCACCCGCGTCGATGACCAAGAACGCGGACAAGCTGCCATTGTTCTGATTCGCCTACTTCACTCTCCCCGTCATCTGTCATGGCTGCTTGCCCTGATCAGCGACTGGTGGAACGGTCTCCAGGTGCCGAGAAGTCGGAAGGCAGCCCCGCCACCATCGGAAGGATGAGCCCATGGCCAAGGACCGTCCCTGGAATCGTCAACCCGAGCCGCACCCAGCTCCCGAGCCCACAGCCGGGCCGCCGAACCAGTTCATCCGAGAGCCGATGCCGGAGTTGCACCACCCCGGGATCGCCGGCCTCCAGATCCACGACATGACCGACGCTGAGATCCGTGCCTACTGCCTGGCCTGGACGCGGTTGTGCCTCGCCCGCTACGACAGCACCCTCCACCAGTCCGACGACCTCGAACTGGCCACCCGGTACGCCCAGATCGCCCAGGCCTTCAGGCCCGACAGCTCCGGAGACTGAGCGGCGGACGGCGGCGGCGCCCGCAGCCGCACCTGTCGCCAGGGCGGCCGACGGCCGTTCGCCCCGGGCTCGACGCATTGCTCAAAACTCTCAGGAAGCTCCCAGAATCTCTCCGGAGGTGATCAGGACGGGCTGACAGCGTCGGTGCCTGTTCCGATCCGCACCGACCTGGCGTGGAGCCTTCGCTGTGGCCACATTCCTTTCCCGGCTGGGCCGGCTCTCCTTCCGGAGGCGCTGGCCGGTCGCGGATGGCGTCCCGCTGTGTGGTGTAGGGGATCTCCGCGGTTGAGTGCGCGGGTTCTGCTCCCTCGGGGGCACCGGAGACGATGCGGTGGTCCTCACCTTCGGCTCGCTGCTCGCCGCAGGGCTTCCACTGCTCACGGCCATCCTCGGTGTGGGCATCGGAGGCCTGGCAATCAAGGTGCTCGCCGAGCCGCTCGGCCTCGCCATCGCCCACGCCCTCGTCACGGCTCACGGAGGGCGCATCGCCCTCGACACCGCACCCGGGCAGGGCTGCACGTTCCGCATCACGCCGCCTGTGGCCGGCCACTTGCTCCAGTGAGCCGCGACGTGCAACTGCCGGGACCCGTCACTCATGACGACGTCGAGGGCCGCGAGGCAGTCGTTGCGCGGGCCTACTCGCCGGAGCTCGGCCCAGGCCGCCAGCGGCGCTTCTGCTCCTCGTCCCCCAGACGGCGACGGTCTTCCCGGCTGGCCGCCGAGATCATCTTCGGGGACTTGCTTCTGGTGCGCACCGCAGGGCATGTCGCCGGTGCAGAAGTCCTTCCTTGGCTCCATCGAGTACGGCGTGAGCATGCTGGACGCCCCGCTCGTCGTCGTGCTCGGCCATGACTCCTGCGGGGCCATCGCGGCCGCCCGTGCCACACCCGACGGCGGCCAGGTACCCGGCGGCTTCCTCCGAGACGTCGTCGAACGGGAGACCCCGATCCTGCTGGCAGCCCGCACCGCGGGACACGACCAGGCCGACGAGACCCTGGCCGAGCACATCGAGAACACCGTGGACCTGCTGCTGGAACGCTCCCGCGCCCTGGCCGAGCGGGTGGCGGCCGGGCGCCTCGGTGTGGTGGGGCTGTCCTACCGGCTGGCCGGCGGCAGTGCACAGCCCGTCGCCTCCCGCGGCCTCGACGCAACGGTCCCTACCGCGTCATGACCGCACCGGGGTGGCCGGCCCGGCGTGATGTGCCCCGGTCGGAGGTGACCCGTATTCACGGCGGGGAACCCACCGGGTTCACGGCTCGATCACGTCGGAAAGGGCACCGCCCGACGGCTCACGGAGCCGACCACGCGGGCAGTCCCCGTGCCGACCTGGCGCGAGGGCCTGCGAAGTGTGCCGGGACCGGGGGAACGGCTCCGGTCACACGGTGGTCCGGGGCCCCGCGGCGCGACGGAGCCGGTTGGCGATCGCCAGTCCCAGCCCCTCCTGCGCCGGCAGTGACACGACGATGAGGTCGCACTCCCGCTGGTCGAGTTCGCGCAGGAACCCGTACAGCCCGCGCGCGTAGGCGGCCGTCGAACCGGGAACCTGCACCACCGCGTGCACCTTCACCTCGGCGCCGGCGAAGGCTGCCGGAAGGAAGACACCGACCCGGTGCCCTGACTCCTGCGCCGCCTCCGCCTCGGCGACGACCCTCTCCGGCTCGACCAGAACGACCCGAGCACGCGGCGCGTAGTGGGACGGATGCTGGCCCGGCACCCGGACGTGGCTGGTCGCAGGGACCGCGAGCGGGCATCCCAGCACTGCTTCGAGGTCCTCGCGCGTCACCCCGCCGGGACGCAGAATGGTCGGGAGCTCGCCGGTGACGTCGACGATGGTCGACTCGACACCGACCTGGCAGGGGCCGCCGTCCAGCACGAAGTCGACGGCGTCGCCGAGCTCCGCGCGGACGTCGTCCGCGGTCGTGGGGCTCACCGAGCCGAACCGATTGGCGGAAGGGGCCGTGACGCCGCCACCGAAGGCCGACAGCAGCGCGAGGGCCACAGGATGGCCGGGCACACGCACCGCCACCGTCTCCAGGCCGCCCGTCGCCTCGAGGGGCACCCGGTGCCCGCGCCGCAGGACCAGCGTGAGCGGCCCCGGCCAGAAGCGTTCGGCCAGCAGACGGGCCGTCGCGGGTACCTCCTGGACCCAGTCGTCCAAGTGCTCCGCCCCGCTGATGTGAACGATCAGAGGATGCGAGGGCGGGCGTCCCTTGACCTGGAAGATGCGCGAGACAGCGGCGGCGTCCTCTGCGTCGGCACCCAGACCGTAGACGGTCTCGGTCGGGAGGGCCACCAGGCCCCCGGCGCGCAGCACACCGGCTGCCTTCTCGATGTCAGTAGTTCCTGCCGTCACACCTCGCAATCCTAAATGCGTCAAGGACCAGGTCTCGGCTGGCTCTTTCGTGGGGGACTTCGGTCCGGCATGGACGAAGGGGTCCGGCGAGGTGCCGCGGAGATCTGCGCGTGGACGGACGACACAAGGTGTCGCCTCAGGCGGACATGCAGCGGGCCACCGCCGCCAGAGAGCTGCGCGGCGGTCAGCACCCCTGGTGATGAACCGTACGGCGGGCCGCTCGCCCGGGATCGCCCTCCCCGGGCTTCGCGACACGCGCCCGCCGCACCAGACCACCGCCGCCGGTGGCCGGAGCTCGAATCGTCTCTCCGAGCACACTTGACCTGGAGCGCGCTCCAGATCCGAGGATCGGAGGCATGGACATCACCACCACTGAACCCCAGATCGTCCTCGGGACGATGGACTTCGGCACTCGCGTCGGGCCGGACGCATCCTTCGCGATCCTCGATTCCTTCGTCGGCGGAGGCGGTGTCTGGCTCGACACCGCGAACTGCTACTCCTTCTGGGTCGATCCGAGTGGCGTCGGCGGGGCCAGCGAGCGCGTCATCGGCGCGTGGCTTCGCTCCCGCCCCGGCGCGCGCGACGCAGTGCGGATCGCGACGAAGTCCGGCAGAACCCGCTCGTTCCGCACTCCTGGCCCCGGAGCGCCGAAGGGCTTTCCGCCCACGCCGTACGAATCGGTGTCGAGGGGAGCCTGGGGCGTCTCGGCGTCGACCACGTCGATCTCCTCTGGGCTCACGCCGAGGACCGCGCTGTGCCGCTGGAGGAGACCGTCGGTGCCTTCGGCGAGTTGGTCACGAAGGGCACAGCTCTGCGCGTCGGCGCGGCGAATCATGCTGCCTGGCGCGTCGAGCGCGCCCGGTCGCTCGCCCGGGAACAGGGCGTGGAACCCTGGACGGCCCTGCAGTTGCGCCACTCACTTGTCCAACCGCGCCCGCTCACCCCGCTCGCGGAGGGCGGCCATCGCCTGCTCACCGACGAGGACATGGACTTCGCGCAGTCGGAAGGGCTCACCATGTGGTCGTACAGCTCGCTGATGTGGGGTTCCTACGTGCGCGCGGACAAGCCGCTTCCACGGACTTGTGATCATCCTGGTACCACCCGTGTGCTTTCCGTTCTGGACGAGGTGGCCGGCGAGCTGGCGGCCACGAGGAACCAGGTCGTCCTCGCATGGCTGATGCGCCGGGGGATCGACCCGATCGTCGGCGTGAGCCGGGTGGAGCAGATCGAGGAGGCACTCGCCGCACGCCGTGTGCGGCTGAGCGACGAGCACCTGGCGCGCTTCGCCGGAGCGCGGTAGCAACGGCCGGACAAGGAGCCTTGTGACCACTCCCCTTCTCACCCCGGCAGCAGCGGCCGGCCGCACCGGTGTCTCCCTGGACACACTGCGCTACTACGAGCGCGAAGGGCTGATCGGACCGATCCGGCGCTCCCCCGGTGGGCGCAGGCAGTACACCGAGGACGACCTCTTCTGGATCGGCCTGGTCACGTGCTTTCGCGATGCCGGCCTGGGCATCGCGGACCTGCGGGAATTCGTCGCCATCCTGCGCGCCGAGCATTCCGCAGAGGAACGGGTCACCTTCCTCCGCGAGCGCCGTGCCACCCTGGAGCAGCGTGTGGCGGCGCTGCGCCGGGCCCTGAGGGTCCTTGACGACAAGATCGCCTACTACAGCTGAGTGCTGTCGGCCAGGGCAGCGTCCCGGCCGCCGAGCGCGGCGCCGTCCCGCAGGCGCCGACAGGTCTCGAACGGCAGGTGTGCGTCGGGTCCTTCGGTGAACATGCGGTAGCGGAGGACACGGTCGTCCCAGCCTTGGACGTCCAGGGCGGCCGGCTCGGCGGCGGAGGCAGCTGTTGCCTCAAGAGTGCTCGAGTGACTTCCGGAACGAGCCACCGCGCTTCAGCGCACGCTCGATGCTCTCCAGGGATCTCCCCCGGGTCTCCGGCACCTTCGCCACCACGAACACGATGCAGGCGACGTTCATCAGCGCGTAGAAGAAGAACGTCCCGGAGCGGCCGATCGCCTCGATGGCGGTCAGGGCGGTCATCGCGATCAGCAGGTCGACGCCCCACAGGGTGACGGTGGCCAGGCTGGTCGCCGGGCCGCGCACGCTCAGCGGCAGGATCTCCGGGCCGATGAGCCAGACCACCGCCTGGATCCCGATGCCGTTGAACAGGATGTACGCGAACAGGGCGACGATCACCGTCCAGCGCTGGGCCGACGAGCCCTGCGGGCCGAGGAAGGCGAGCGCCATGACCGCCATGGCGAGGCCGGAGCCCGGCAGGAACCACAGCATGATGCTCCGGCGGCCCACCTTGTCCACGGCGACCGCGCCGACGATTCCGGCGATCACCAGCATCACGCCGATGCCGATTCCGGTGAGCAGTGCGACCGAGTCGCCGAAGCCGGCGTCCACGAGGATCGTGGGCGCGTAGTAGACCACGGCGTTGATGCCGGTCAGCTGGGAGAAGGCCGCGATGCCGACGGCGATCAGCAGGGCGGGGCGCAGCCAGCGGTGCCGCAGGTCGCGCCAGCCGCCGGCGGGCGTGGCCGTGGCCACCTCGGTGATCTCGTCGATCTCGCGGTGGACGTCCGTGCCGGGCGGCCGGAGCCGGGTCAGGACCGTCGCCGCCTCCTCGTGCCGGCCACGCTCGACGAGCCAGCGCGGGCTCTCGGGCATGAACAGCATGCCGACGCCGAGGACGACGGCGGGCACGGCGGCCAGACCGAACATCAGACGCCAGCCGCCGCTGTCCGCCAGTGCCCAGCCGCAGACGTACGCGATGAGCTGGCCGCAGGCGACCATCAGCTGGAACAGCACCATCAGCCGGCCGCGGATCCGGGCGGGCGCGACCTCGGCGATGTACACCGGCACCATGTTGGAGGCGCCGCCGACGGCCAGCCCGAGGACGAAGCGCGCGGCGATGAGGCTGCCCGTGCCGGGTGCCGCGGCAGCTGCGGCGGCCCCGGCCGCGAAGACCACCGCTACGCCGATCACGACCTTGCGGCGGCCGTGGCGCACCGCGAGGCGGCCGGCGAGCAGGGCTCCGACCATGGCGCCGAGCAGGATGACGCTGACGACGATCTCCTGCTGCCGGGAGGTCAGGTCCAGGTCGTCGCGCAGGTGCAGCAGGGCGCCGGAGATGATGCCGGTGTCGTAGCCGAAGAGCAGTCCGCCCAGGGCCGACACTGCCGAGACGGCGTAGACGGTGGCCGGCACCTTCCGCGAGTCGCCGACGGACGGCCCGGGCGCCCCGGCGGGTCCGGGTGCCGTGGCGAGCTCAGGCATCGCCCATGACCAGACCCTCGATGGTGTGCTTCTGCGTCACCGGCTCCAGCACGTCCACGACAGGGCAGTCCAGGTGGCGGCGGACCCGCTCGGGCAGGGACTCCCAGTAGGCGCGGGTGACGGCCGTGTCGTGCCGGTCCCCGTTGGTGGCCTCGGGGCCGTCGACGCCGAGGACCAGCACGGGGCGGGACTTCGAGGAGTTGTTCTTGGTGCCGCGGTGGATGGTCAGCGCGGTGCGCGCCGAGATGTCGCCGCGCTGCGGGTACTTGCGCACCGCCAGTTCCTCGTAGCGCGGGTAGTGCGGCCGGGGCGGGAACATGCCGTGACCGAACTCGGGGCTGTCGTCCCACTGCGTGCCCGGCGCGACTTCGAAGGGGCCCATGTCCTCCTCGGTGTCGACGGCCGTCACGTTGAAGGCGAGGGAGGTCAGCCGGCGCTCGGCTCGGGTCTCCTCCGGCATGGGGAAGTCACGGTGCCAGGGCTGGTTGACGGCGCCCTCGAGCGGTACGTCGAAGCCGAGTTCGACGATGCGGTAGTCGGGGCCGAGGACGGCGGTGCAGACGGAGCGCACCCAGGGGTGGTCGACGAGGTCGACGAAGCCGCGCAGCTGCTCGGGGTGGATCTCCACGTAGTAGCGGTGCGGTCCGCGTCCCACGGCGCCGCCGGGCCGGGTCAGGGCCTCCTTGAACGCCACGTCGATGTCCTCACGGAGCTGGTCGGCCCACTCGGGGGTGAAGGCACCCTTGCGCGCGGTGATGCCGTCCGAGTACAGAGCCTCGACGTCGGCCGTCACGTCCACGTCGAGGCCGGACGGGGCGATACCGGGGTAGGCGTGGGGACTCATGCGGTGCCTCCTTGCACGTGCAGTCGAACCTGTTCCGCACATGTTGCATCGTTGAATGCAACGTGGCAATACCTTGCCGGGCAGATCTTGGTCAGCGCCTCGCGGCATGCCACGATGTGCGGGTGAGCAGCAGCCTGAAAGACGTAGCCGCCCGCGCCGGGGTCTCGGCGCGCACCGTGTCGAACGTGGTGAACGGGACCGCCCGCGTCTCCGAACAGACCCGCCGTCGGGTGCAGGAGGCGATCGACGAGCTGGGCTACCGCCCCAATCTCGCCGCCCGCAGCCTGCGCGCCGGCCGGACCGGCATCATCGGTCTCGCCATCCCGGAGCTGCACTCGCCCTACTTCAGCGAGCTCGCCGGTCTCCTCGTGGACGAGGCCGGACGCCGGTCGTGGACGGTGATCATCGACCAGACCCACGGAGACGCCGAGGCGGAACGCCGGCTGCTCAAGGGCGATGGCGGCCGGGTGATGGACGGCCTCATCATCACGCCGTGGGCGCTGGAGACGCGAGAGGTGGCGGACATAGCGCGCCCGCTGCCCGTGGTGCTGCTCGGTGAGCGCAGCCCCCAGGGGCGGGCGGACCGCGTGGCGGTGGACAACGTGGCCGCGGCCGACGAGGCGACCACGCATCTGCTGTCGCTCGGGCGCCGTCGCATCGCCGCCATCGGACTGCAGCCGCACCTGCACAACGGCACGGCGGAACAGCGCGCCGAGGGCTACCGCAGGGCGCTGCGCCGCGCGGGCATCACACCCGAGCCGCAGTGGGAGCGGCCGGTCGGCGCACTGCACCGTGAGGACGGCGCGCGAGCCATGGCCGAACTGCTCGACGGTGACGCCGCCCCTGACGCGGTGTTCGCCTTCACCGACGAACTCGCCCTGGGCGCCCTGCACTTGGCGCACACACGGGGGATGCGGGTGCCGCAGGAGCTGGCGGTCGTCGGGTTCGACGACATCCAGGACGGCCGCTACAGCCACCCCACGCTGACCACGGTCTCCCCCGACAAACGCCAGATCGCCCAGCGCGCTCTGCAGTGCCTCGCCGACCGCATCTACAGCCCGGACAACGAGGTCCCCGCCTCCGACCTGACGATCCCGCACCGCCTGGTCGTACGGGGCAGCACCGATCCGGGAGCGGCGCAGGCGCCCTGAGCCGGCTGTCTCCGCCCGGGGGCGGGCCCTGCCAGGGCTGAGGGACCGGAAGCCTCTCTCGTCTGCGGACTAGCGCTCGGCGTCGAGACTCGACTCGTGACCGTTCCAGGTCAGAGTACGCCACGAAAGGCTGGTGTACCTGACTCGCGCCCAGCCTAGGTCGTCCGGGTGAAGCTGGCGCGCGTGAGAGCTGCGGGCCGGCGGGGCTGCCAGATAGGCATCCACCCGCGGCACTCGCCATCGCAGGCGATGCTGCCGCAGACGCTTTTCGTAACGGCCGAGGTCCGTATTACAAGGCTTGCAGAGAAGCCCTCGCACGCAACGCGGGCAGCCTGCACAACAGCTGTGATCGTGGTCGATCTGCCACCAGATCGGCCCCTCGGCAGCACTGTCCCCCGGACTGTCGTCACAGAGCGGACAGTAGTCGTTCTGGACTCTCAAGATGGCGTTGACTCGCTCGACAGAGAGCCCGAACCGCTTCGCCTGCCGTACGGCCGGACCGCAGTCGACACACAGAGCGCGTCCGTACTTACGCTCGTCCGCGTGTACCCACTCATCGCATATCCGGCACATCTCGGGATCATCGTCGACCCAGTCCAGTCCACTCGCCACGAGCCGACATTAACGGGCGTCACTGACATGAAGTGCCGTGCCCAGCCTGTCAGACGACGGGCGGAACAGGGAGACCAGTACGACGTGATCGCCCCACAGATCGTCGTATGCCTCCCAGGAGTTCGCTGCTCCTCCATGCTCTGCCCCGTCGAGCCGCCACCGAGCGGGACGGTGTCGGGCTGGTCGCCCTGGACGGGGTGGAGGTCGGCGGGCAGGCCGTCGCGGCGCAGGTACTGGCTGGCGCTGAGGACGAAGCAGCGGCCCTCCAGGACGATGTGCCGCATGCCGGCCTGCCAGGCGTCACGGTCGGCGGCGGAGCCGAAGTGGGCACGAGAGTCCTACGCCCTGGTCGGCGTCGCGTCGCGTATCTCGCTCACGTCGCCGCCTCCGGCTTCGCCGGAGCGATCTCGGCGATCAGCCCCTCGACGAGGGTCTTGATCTCGTCACGGATGGGACGCACGGCTTCGACGCCCTGGCCGGCCGGATCCGCCAGCTTCCAGTCCACGTAGCGCTTGCCGGGGAAGACGGGGCAGGTGTCGCCGCAGCCCATGGTGATGCAGACGTCCGACTCGCGGACCGCGTCGACAGTGAGGATCTTCGGCACCCCGGCGGAGATGTCGATGCCGACCTCCGCCATGGCCTCGACGGCGGCCGGGTTGACCTGGTCACCGGGGTCGGAGCCGGCGGAGCGGACCTCGACGCGGTCTCCGGCCAGGTGGGTCAGCCACGCGGCGGCCATCTGGGAGCGGCCGGCGTTGTGGACGCAGACGAACAGGACGGAGGGCTTGTCGGCCATGGTGATCGTTCTCTCTCGTCGCACGGCGGAGTCCAGCCGCCGATGACTTCAGCCCTCACTGACATCATCGGGCGATAATGTGACAATATCAGCGCATGCTGACTTCAGTCGATGCTGATGTGATCCGGGTGCTGGGTGATCCGCTCCGCCTGAAGATCGTGACCCTGCTGGCGCGCGAGACGCTCTGCACGACGCACCTGGTCGAGGAGACCGGAGCCAAGCAGACCAATCTGTCCAACCACATGAAGGTGCTGCGCGAGGCCGGGATCGTGGAGACCGAGCCGTGCGGCCGTTTCACCTACTACAGGCTCAAGCCCGAGGTCCTGGCCGGCCTGTCCGGGCAGTTCGCCGAACTCGCCGCCTCCGCCCGCACCGCCGCCGAGAACAAGAGGGCCTGCCCGTGACCTCCACCGAGCCCACCACCGCCCGCGCCGAAGGCGCCGGCCCGGCCGGGGACGACTCGGTCGCCAGGAAGCTCTCCACCCTCGATCGCTGCCTCGCGGTGTGGATCCTGCTCGCCATGGCCCTCGGCTTGGCCCTGGGCCGCTTGATCCCGGGGATGAATGACGCGCTCGCGAAGATCGAGGTCGGCGGGATCCCTGCCGATCGCGCTCGGCCTGCTGGTCATGATGTACCCGGTGCTCGCCAAGGTCCGCTATGACCGGCTCGACCGCGTGACCGGCGACAAGAAGCTGATGGTCTCCTCGCTGGTCGTCAACTGGCTCGTCGGACCTGCCGTGATGTTCGCCCTGGCGTGGATGTTCCTGCCGGACCTGCCCGAGTACCGCACCGGCCTGATCGTCGTCGGCCTGGCCCGCTGTATCGCCATGGTGATCATCTGGAACGATCTGGCGTGCGGCGACCGCGAGGCCGCCGCCGTCCTCGTCGCCCTCAACTCCCTCTTCCAGGTCCTCGCGTTCGGCCTGCTGGGCTGGTTCTACCTCGACCTGCTGCCGCGCTGGATGAACCTCGGCGACGGCCAGGGCCTGGACGTGTCCGTCTGGCACATCGCGCTCAACGTCGTCATCTTCCTCGGCATCCCACTGCTGGCCGGCTTCCTCACCCGCCGCGTCGGCGAGCAGAAGCTGGGCCGCACCGCCTACGAGCAGAAGTTCCTGCCGAAGATCGGCCCGTGGGCGCTGTACGGGCTGCTGTTCACGATCGTCATCCTCTTCGCCCTGCAAGGGAAGAGGATCACTTCGCAGCCATGGGACGTCGCCCGGATCGCGCTGCCGCTACTGCTGTACTTCGCGGTCATGTTCTTCGGCACCTTCGTGCTCGGCAAGGGTCTGGGCCTGGCCTACGACCGCACCGCGACGCTGGCGTTCACCGCGGCGGGCAACAACTTCGAGCTGGCCATCGCGGTCGCCGTCGCCACCTTCGGCGTCACCTCGGGTCAGGCCCTCTCCGGCGTCGTCGGCCCGCTCATCGAAGTGCCGGTGCTGATCGGCCTGGTCTACGTCGCGCTCGCCTGGCGCAGGAGGTTCGCCGCCGGCGCGGTGACGACAGCCCCGTGACGCGGCAGACGGATGTGGTGGTGGTCGGCGGCGGCGGCCAGGCAGCGCTCGTCACCGGCTCCACCTGCGCCGACACGGCCTGGACTTCGTGATCCTGGACGCCGCCCCGGCGCCTGGCGGGTCCTGGCAGCACATGTCGCGGCCCGCGTCGAGGGCGTGGTGGCGGGCGGTGGTCGCGCCTCCTGCCTGCGATCCGGGGCCGCTCCCTCACCCTCATCGGAGTCGGCCGCCCGGCCCGTGACGCGGACCGCGCGATCGCACGGCTCCTGTGACGGTCGGGTCGGGTCGTCAGACGGCGGCCGGCATGGTCAGCAGCTTGCCCATCGCGGCGAGCACCGACGGCTCGACGCGGTAGTAGACCCAGGTGCCGCGCCGCTCGGAGGTGAGCAGCCCGGCCTCCTTGAGTTTCTTCAGGTGGTGGGAGACGGTCGGCTGGGAGACACCGACGTCGGAGATGTCGCACACGCATGCCTCTCCGCCCTCGTGGGAGGCCACGGCGGAGAACAGCCGAAGGCGGACCGGGTCACCGAGGGCCTTGAACATCCGTGCGGCGGCCTCGGCCTCCTCGGCGCTCATCGGGCGTTCGGTCAGCGGCGGGCAGCACGGCGCCACACCCTGGCTCTCGGCGGGCTCGAGGAGCGGCAGCACCTCCACATTCGACATGCGTCTATGTTGACACACGTCGAACCAACCTGTGGAGGCCCGTCACCAGTGCGCGAGGCGGGCGGCCAGGCACCGGGCGATCCGCTCCGCGTCCCGGCCGACGCCGCGCAGCGAGTTCGACGACGGGCTGCGCCGGCATTCCAGCCCGATGGACGCCACCCCCGGCGCATCGGCGGCGAGGCCTTGCGGTGCCGGGGATCCCCCGCACCGTCCGGGGCGCCGGGGAGGGTGGCGAGGTGGGGCAGGTCGGGACGGTAGCCGGTGGCCAGCACGATCCTCCAGGCCCGGCAGCGCCGGCCGGTACGGGCGCCCGAACACGCCCGAGGCCGCCACGCCGGCCAGCGCGGACAGCTGGCCGCGCCCTCCCGCTTCACCGCGAAGAGGCCGCCGGTGCGACGGACCGCGCCGACGCGGCAGGCCGTGCGGATCTCGGCGTCCACGTCCGCAGCCCGCGCAGGAGCAGCGCGCGAGCGGTGGCCAGGCCGGACTGGCCACCTCGATCACGCCGATCACGGCGACATCGATGCACCCATGAGCGAGGCCTCTGGTTTCGATGGATGTCTATGTTGACGTTCATCGATACAGGTGCCATTCTGGGCCGCGCAAGCAATCGACAGACATCGAAACAACAAGTCGTCGTGTCCCTCGCCTTCCGCACCTGCTGTCCACGGCCCGAGCCCGTCGCACCGCCCGTCATCTGGCCGGCGTCGCCTTCTGCGACACCTGCGCCCAGGTCAGCGACAGCACCGCCCGAGCGGCCGAGCACCGCCGGCAACACCAGTCGGCCGCCTTCACCCACGCACGCTGCCCCCTTCGCCCCTCAAGGAGACCGAGCGCCATGAGCACCCAGCAGCTCCCCGTCGTCGTCATCGGAGCCGGCCCCGCGGGCCTGGCCGCCGCCGCCCACCTGGTCGATCGGGGCATCGAGCCTCTGGTCCTGGAGGCCGGTCCCACCGCCGGCGCCGCCGTGCGCGAGTGGAGCCACGTGCGCCTGTTCTCCACCTGGGGCGAAGTCGTCGACCCGGCCGCCGAGAAGCTCCTCGCTCCCACCGGCTGGACGCGCCCTGACCCGGCCACCTACCCCTCGGGCGGCGACTGGGCCGAGTTGTACCTGCGGCCGCTCGCCGGCGTACTCGGCGAACGCGTCCGGACCGGCGCCACCGTCACCGGCGTCTCCCGTGCCGGCCGGGACCGGATCGTGGACGCCGGCCGCGAGCAGCAGCCGTTCGTCGTGCACGTCTCTCACGCCGACGGCCCTGAGGAGCGCGTCTTCGCGCGTGCCGTCATCGACGCCTCAGGCACCTGGACCACCCCGTCCCCGGCGGGCGGCAGCGGCCTGCCCGCGCTCGGCGAGAAGGCGGCGGCCGACCGGCTCACGTACCGCGTGCCGGACCTGAAGGACCCCGCCGTCCGCGACCGGTACGCGGGCAGGCGCACGGCCGTCATCGGCTCCGGCGCTTCCGCCTTCACCGCCCTTGCCCACCTCGCCGACCTCGCGAAGTCCGACGACGGCACGGGAACCGAGGGCCTGTGGATTCTTCGCCGGGGCGTCTCCGGCTCCACCTTCGGCGGCGGAGCGGCCGACCAGCTCCCCGCCCGCGGTGCTCTGGGCCTGGCGGCGAAGGCCGCCGTCGACGAAGGCCACGCCGAGGTGGTCACCGGCTTCCGCACCGAGGCGATCGAACGGGCGGACGACGGCCGCCTGGTCCTGGTCGGTGAGGACGGGCGCCGCCTTGACACGGTCGACGAGGTGATCGTGCTGACCGGCTTCCGCCCGGACCTCTCCTTTCTCGAGGAGCTGCGCCTGGGCCTCGACGAGCGCCTCCAGGCGCCCGTCGCACTGGCACCGTTGATCGACCCGAACCAGCATTCCTGCGGCACCGTCTACCCGCACGGCCACCGCGAGCTCTCCCACCCCGAACAGGGCGTCTACCTGGTCGGCATGAAGTCCTACGGCCGCGCCCCCACCTTCCTCGCCATGACCGGCTACGAGCAGGTCCGCTCCGTCGCCGCCGCGATCGCCGGCGACCTCGACGCGGCCGACCGCGTCGAGCTGACCCTTCCCGAGACGGGCGTCTGCGGCGGCGCCGGGCCGTTCGACACCCCGGACACCCAGGAGGCCGACGGCGGCTGCTGCGCCGCGCCCGAGCCGCAGCTCGTCCGGATCGGTGCTCCCGCCGCGGTCGGGGCGGCCGGCGAACAGGCCGCTGCGGGCGGCTGCTGCGGCTCGTGACCAGCGGCGCCTTCCGTCCCCCAGGCCGGTCACCGTGGCGCGGGGAACCAGACGAGACACGGACCCCCGTCGAATGGCTGATCGACATGAAGTCGGCGTCTACCGCCCGCCAGCGCCCGCTCGGGCGGCAGAACAGAGCGGGTCCCGGCGAGCATCGGCTGGACCGGTGGAGCAACGGCAGTGATCCCAGGTGCCCTCTTCAGGGCCGCTCAGAGTCCGTCCGCTGGACGCCGTTGGCCGGTGAGTCGGATAGCAGGCGGACGAGGTCGAAGGCGTTGGGGTAGAGGTCGGCGGCCAGGCGCAGCAGTCGCAGCGGCTGGGGGCGCAGTCCCGTCACGGATGTCCGGCGGCTGGGGCCGCTGCCGGACGGAATGGAGGTGAAGAGGAGGTGGAGGCCGGCGACGTCCATGAACGCAGTCCGATTCAGGTCCCACAGCAGGTCGGTCACCTGCGGCGGCAGTGCGTCGGCGGCGGCGCGCAGCGGGGGCAGGGTGTCGTGGTCGATGTCCCCGCGCACGGTGATGCGTGCGGAGGTGCCGTGGATGCAGGTGTTGGTGGTGTTCATGCTGGGCGTGCCCCCTTCTGGGGGTTGGTGAGCCCAACGGCGAGACACACCCTGGCAGGGGGTACGACGATGGGTGGGGAGCCGGGTGCCCGGGATGGGGGCAACGCCCGGCTTCCCAAAAGACCGCCACCCGGGGGTGCCGGCCGGTCTCGTTGTCCGTCCACCGTCGCACACTCCCGCCCCGCCCCACGACTCCTCGCGAACGAGGTTCGCACCCGCGGGCCGCTGACATGCAACCGTTGCCCACTCTCTTCCGCGCCACCCTCGACCACGCGGTCCGAGCACTGCCCACCACAAGCCTGAAGGACATCGCCAGGACTCAGCAGCCCGAAGGACTGCTCGGCCCGGCGCGATCGGGTGCGGTGGGCACGGGGCCGACCCGGTGGACGGCCGTGAGGACACCCCCGCGAACCACGTCGCGGCTGCGGCCGACAGGTCGTGTTGATGCCGGGGGCTGGACGGCCCGAAGACGATACTGAGCGTATGCCCGGCAAACTCCGCGCGAAGATCCTGCCGGACCGACAACGCCGCTCTCTCGACGAACTTCAGCAGGACCTCGATCTTTCATCCGGGGACAGCCGGTCGAAGCAGTCGGCCTTCTGGACCATGCTCACCTTGTCCGCGGTCATCGCGGCGTGCGGCATCCTGACGGACTCGACCGCCACGGTCATCGGCGCGATGATCATCGCCCCGCTCTCCACCCCCATCATGGGCATCGCCCTCGGTGCGGTGCAGCGCCGCCGCACCACAGCCGCAGCGTTCGTGGCCCTCGGATGCCTGCTGGTGATTCTGATCGGGGCAGTGGCCTCCATCGTCGTGCCCCAGTCCTACGACCTGCTGACCAACGGCCAGATCTCCGGCCGAACCTCTCCGGGACTGCTCGACCTGATCTCCGCCCTGGCCACCGGCTTCGCCGGCGCCGTGGCGCTGGCACGCAAAGACGTCGCCGCTGTACTTCCGGGGGTGGCCATCGCCATCTCCCTCGTGCCGCCCCTCGTGGTCACCGGCGTCTGCGCAGGCCAGACGGCATGGTGGCTCGCGCTGGGCGCCCTGGTCCTCTTCCTGTCCAACCTCTTCGCCCTCGTCTTCGCCGGGATGGTCGTCTTCACCGTCCTCGCCTACACCCGGACCGGCAGCCGCCGCTCCCACCACCGACCGCGCCGCGCCCACGTCATGCTCGGACTGCTCTTCACGGCCGTGCTGCTTCCCCTGGGCGCCAACACGGTCGCCACCGTCCTGCTCAACACCTGGGCCCTGAGAGCCAAAAGCGCCGCCGAGCGGTGGCTCACGCACAGCCCCGGCGCCACGGTCACCAGCGTCGACACAAGCTCTCGCACGCTGTACATCCATGTGCGCAGCCCCAGTGACCTGCCTCCGATCGATGGGCTGCTCAGCAGTCTGAAGGGGGGCATTCCCGACGGCATCCCCATCGTGGTGGACACCACACGCGGCCGGCAGATCACTGCCGGCGAGGTCGGTGAATGAGCCCGCATCGCACAACGTGGGCTGTGGTGCACCCGCCATCCTGGGCAGCCGTCGGCTCTGGCGGTGCCCGTTCAGCGAACCTTGCGGATGACGCCGTCGTTTCCGGCCGCGACCGCGGGCATGACAGATTGCACGAGCACTGTCACCTCGCCCCGCTGACTCGCGCGGGCGCACCTCGGGCGCCCATGGGGCGGGCTGGGGTCGGTGCTGGGTGGTTGCCGTGAGGGCCTCGACGCGGAGGCCGTCTTCCTCGACGTGACCATCCGCCTCACCAGTGAGGTGACCTGCTCAGGTCCCGGTGCGCCGCCGCAGGACGCGCAGCGCGGACGCGGTGAGCAGTACCGCCAGAGCCAGCACCAGGGCCGTCTCGGCGAGTTGGTACGGCCAGTAGTCACCAGTGCGCAGGGCATCGGTGACGTAGGAGTCGGTGGGCAGCACGTCGTAGAACTGCAGGCCGAGCAGGCCGCCCGGGTGCATGCCATGGACCTCGGAGAAGGCCGGCCAGTCGAGAAGCAGTGCCGCACGGGAGCGGACCAGCAGGGCGGTCAGCAGCCAGGTCAGCAGTGGTGCGGCGAGGGCCGCCGCCCACGCACGGCGCAGGAGGGTGCCGGTGAGCGCGCCGGCCGCGACGCCGAGCAGCGTGTAGGCGACGGTGACGGGACCGATGGTGAAGTACGCGGTCTGCCGGTCGACGCCGTGGGTGAGCAGATTCAGCGCGATCGCGTGTTCGGCGTTGAGCCGGTACAGCGCCACCACCGGCACGGTGACCGCGACGAACAGCAGCGCGAGGCCGGTCCAGCGGGCGGTGAACCAGCGCCGTGGCGACACGGACTGCGTCAGGGTCAGGGCGTAGCGGCGTGAGCCCCATTCACGTCCGGTAAGGGCGCCCGCGCAAAGGGCGGCGTACAGGGCCGGCTGGAAGGCGAGGCGCTCGCCGTCGGCGAGGAGCGCGGCGGTCTTCTGGTGGGCGTCGTCCGGGTAGCGGCCGAACTGGTAGGCGTGGGCGCCGACGTGCTCGCGCAGAAGGACGGCATAGTCCCAGCCGTGGTAGCGGTGGACCAGTAGCGCGGCCAGGCCGGCGGTGATCACCGACAGGATCGCGGCGATCGGCCAGAGCTGGCGCACGACGATCGGGGCCAGTGTGCGGGGGCGGGCGGTGGTGCTCATGCGGCGTGATCCTCGGCGTACGCGGTTCCGGACGGGACGTGGGGGGCGGGAGCGGTGACGTGGGCCAGCACCAGCTCCTCCAGCGAGGGGGCGCGGACCTCGAAGTCTGCGGGCAGTGCGCCCGCCGGACGGATCAGCGCGCTGGTGCCGCGCCCGGCCGGCCGGGCCTCGATGACGGCGTGCCCGGCGAGCCGCTCCGGACCGCCCGGGAAGGTGACCACGGCGTGCGCGGCGAGGAGGTCGTCGACTTGGCCGTGCAGCGGGGTGCGGCCCCGGTCGAGGACCAGAAGGTGGTCGCAGGTGTCGGTCAGCTCCGCGAGAATGTGCGAGGACATGACCACCGTGGCTCCGGTGTCGGCGACGTGTGCCATGAGCAGCCCCATCAGCTCCCGTCGGGACCGTACGTCGAGGTCGGACATCGGCTCGTCCAGCAGGAGCAGGTCGGCGCGCTTGCCGAGGGCGACGGCCAGGGCGACCCGGGTGCGTTCGCCGCCGGACAGGTCGCCGACCTTCTCCCGGTGCCCGAACCGGCCCCCGGCGACGACCCGGTCGGCCAGCTCGGTGTCCCAGTTGCCCGGGTTGGCACGGGCGGCGTAGCGCAGGGTCTCGGGGACGGTGAGCCTTGAGAACAGCGGCCGGTCCTGGGCGAGATGGGCGATGCGGGGGTGGCCGGCCCGGGGCCGCCCGCCGAGGACCTCCAAGGCGCCGGCGGTGGGCATGACCAGGCCCGCGGCGATCTCCAGAAGAGTCGACTTCCCCGCGCCGTTGGCCCCGACCAGGGCGCAGACGACGCCCGCCGGGATGGTGAACGTGCAGCCGTCGAGGGCGAAGGGGCCCCGGCGCCGGTGTCTCCTTGCGACGCCGCGCGCGCGGAGCGCCGGCTCAGGACTGCTGGTGGTGGACGGCATCGGTTCCCTCAGGTGCGAAGTGTGCTGCGAGTACGGCGGAGAAGAGCGCGGCGAGGTCGTCGCGTTCGAGCCCGGCAGCCTCAGCCCGCGCGACCACGTCGGCCAGCTCCTCCCGCCAGGGGGAGTCGGCGGCGGCCGCGCCGAGCGTGCCGGTCACGAACGTGCCGTGCCGGCGGCGGGTCTCGACCAGGCCCTGGTGTTCCAGCTCGCGGTACGCCTTGAGCACGGTGTTGGGGTTGAGCGCCGTCGCCTCCACCACCGCGCGGGCGGTGGGCAGGCGGTCGCCGGGTGCCAGCAGGCCGAGTCGCAGGGCCTGCTGGACCTGCTGGACGAGCTGCACATAACTGGGGACTCCGCTCCCCCGGTCGATCCGGAAAGCGAACGTCACCGCCCCACCCCTCATTCCACTAATCAAGTAGTGGAATGATGCATTGGCTGGTCTCGCACGTCAAGCCGGCGATCACTCAGTCCCGCTCCCCTACGCACTCCGGCAAAGCACCCCGAAGGGCTGACCGCGCGGCTGCCGATGCGGAGGGTGACGCCACCGGCAGCCGCGCAACCGCGATCAGCGGCTGGTTCGAGGACGCCCCTGCGGGGGTCAACGTCGCCAAGGCGGCCGGACTGGCCGTGGCAGCCTGGGGGGCGCAGGCGAGACGCCTGGCAGGCTACCGTCCATGACGGAGACCCTCATCGAGACACAGACGCCGACGTGCCGCCTCACTGATCCGGCAGAGGCTCTTGCCGCGCTTGAGCGCGCCATTCCGAACTTGGCCGACTGCCGCCGATCGGCGCCGGCCGTACACGACTGGGCTCGGGTCGAGGAGGATCTGGGTACCCCGCTGCCATCCGACTACAAGCACCTCGCTGAGTGGTACCCGACGTTCGCCATCGGCGACTACATTCTCGTCAACCTGCCCGAGCCGGGCGAGGAACACCTCGTGCACCGTGACTTCAAGAGTGCGCTGGACGTACTTCTCGATGCTTGGCTGGAACCGGCTCTCGGTCTGCCGGCCTATCCCACGCCGGGCGGCCTTCTTCCGTGGTCGGAGTCGGACGAAGGTGACAAGTTCATGTGGAGCACCACTGGAGACAACCCGCAGGAGTGGGTCGTTACCGTGGCGGGCCGCGGCGGAGCCTGGTGGCACTACGCAGGCGGGGCCGTGCAGTTCCTCGCCGAACTGTGCGACAAGAGCTTGGAAGCCTGGGGCCTGCGGATTTTCGAGCCCGAGGTGACGCCCTGCTGAGCTGCGGCTGAGCATGTTGTCGGCGGATCAGACGACGGTGTCGGATGAAGGCCGCGACTGTCCCGACCGAGGCGAGGCAGTGTTCGGCCTTCCGTGCCTGTCGGCGGTGCAGCCGTCGGCAGCCGGCCAACCAGGACGCGGTGCGCTCGAGGGCCCGACGGTGGCGTTCGCACCGCTGGGAGGGCTGGATGCCTTTGCGGGCGATGCGGTGACGGCGCCGGCCCTGTGGCGGCGAGCCCAGCTCACCTACGCCGAACTCGCCGAGTGCACGTCGCACTCGACGATCCTGACCTGACCGTCTTGGCTGCCATCCTCAAGGGCGCGGCTGACGGTCAGGTCGTGTTCCAGTGGGATGAGGACTGCGCTCCGAGACCCACCTGGGCTACGAGCGCACGGTGATCGACTCCTCGTATCACCGGGCAGCAAGCCGACCAGGTCCGCATCAGGC
Organism: Streptomyces sp. NPDC032940; assembly: GCF_040636935.1. Lineage (NCBI taxonomy): Bacteria > Bacillati > Actinomycetota > Actinomycetes > Kitasatosporales > Streptomycetaceae > Streptomyces > Streptomyces sp. NPDC032940. The sequence goes on from NZ_JBEZVJ010000019.1 coordinate 89,106, forward strand.
AGCGTCTGCGAGGCGGCGAACCCGCCTTCTCGGCACTGGCCCGCACCGCGGGCCGCGGACACAACCTGTCCACAGGACCTCGCGGCGCTCTGCCATCATCATGGCGCGGCGGAGGGTGCGCCCCCGACCACGGTCAACGTTCTGCCGGGTCTCGGACCGGGCGGTCCCCGGACCCGAGCCGCTACAGGGCGGCTGGAGGCTGCTTCGGTTCGAAGACGCTTCGTGGCGCGTCCGGCTGGATGGTGGACGTCTGGCGCAGTACGTGTGCGAGGTCGCGGTGGATCCGGTCGGCTTCGCCGCGGACCTGGACGGGGATGTCGCCGCGTTCGGCGACCAGGCGGTCGTATACGGGGGTGTGCGAGAACACGGTGGGGCGGTTTCCCTCCTGCGGGCGGTGCGCCGGACGGCGTGCAGCATACGGGCCCGGACCCGTGTGCGGGCGGGGCGTTCACATGCCGGTCGGGGGGACGGCCTGCGCAGTGCGGGTGCCGGCCGGCTGAACGGCCGGGCGATCCGGTGCTGCGCGGGCGAGCCGTCACCACCGTCGGTGGCCTGCTACGGTCCCGTGTCCCGCCGCGACCGGCGGCGGGAGACGGTGTGCCCGCTTCGGTGACGGCGCAGGGACACACCTCGCGGTCGAGCCACCGGCCCATGTCCGGCTGCCTCTCGGTGATGCTGCGCGTTCGCCCCTGCCACTCGTGCCGCCCGGGCCGCGGCTGCCCTCGCAGCCGTTCTGGCACCTCCGGTCTGGTCGGGACGTCAAGCGACCCGGGAGCGGAGGGCCTCGGCGCAGATCCTGCCCAGTGACTCGGTGGCCGGTGACTGGGGAAGCACGGCTGATGCTTGAGCCCATGCGTCGTGGACCATCCGGTCGGCTTCGTCCGCGCAGGTCTCCAGGGCGCCGCATTCAGTGATGCGGCGGGCGGCACGGACCGCGTCGTCCGGGTCGAGGCCGGAGCGCACCTGGTGCCAGAGCCGACAGGCTTCGTCGTGTGGCAGCCGCGCAAGGGCGTGGACGAGGGGGTAGGTGACCTTGGCGTTGAGGAGATCCTCGGCCACGCGTTTGGTCGCGGTGCCCTGCCGGCTCACGCAGCGCAAGTCGGCGATGTCGTCGGTGATCTGGTACGCGGTGCCGACGGCTTCGCCCAGAGCGGCGACCGCTTCGCACTGCGGCACGCTGGCCGTGGCCACCACGGCGGCGATGCGGAACGCAGCCCCGACGGGGACGCCGGACTTCAGCCGGTGGGTGACGGTCACCAACTGCTTCAGAACGCGGGTGTCCCCGGTCTCCAGTGCGGAGGTCATCTCCTCGTGATGTCCCTGGAGGTCGAGCGCCTGCCCGCAGTGTGCAGCCTGCAGTGCGTCGAGATACACCTCGTACACCGTGCTGCGCAGGCGGGGATCCTCGGGCAGAGCGTGCTGGATGGCCCGGTGCATGGCGAAGTAGGCGGCGGTGCCGGCATTGATGGCGGTGGCACTGCCGTGGACGAGATGGGTGCAGGGGCGTCCTCGGCGCAGCGGGGCTTGGTCCTGGATGTCGTCGATGATCAGTGACCCGGTGTGCAGGAGTTCGCAGGCCGCCCACAAAGGCCCGTAGGGGCGGCTGTCGGCGCCCAGGGCCTCGGCCACGGCAGCCGCGAGTGTCGGCCTCCAGCGTCGGCCGCCGTGTTCCACGGTCTCCCGCACGGGTGCGATGAGCCCTGTGTGCAGCCGCTGCTGCAGGCGCCGGGTGGAGTGAGGAAGGAGGCTCTCTGTCCGCACGGTGGTCATGAGGTCCCTGGCCGTCGCGGGATGCGGCAGAACCGGGTACAGAAGCCCGATGTCTCGTTCCAGCGTCTTTGCTGTGTACCCGCTCTGTTTTTCCGGTGTTCCGCTCTGACTGTTTGGAGCAGCGTTGTGCCGGCGGAGACCGGGAAGCGGGTTGCCCGAGCAGAGCATGGCAGCGGTCTGCCGGTCTTGAGTTGCGATCGTCTCGTGTGTGCCATCGCCCTGCGGCCCGGCAGGAGGCCAGGTCCTCGCCCGCTCGGCGCCCGCCGTTCCGGTGTTCGCGGCGGGTCCGGTGCCTGGTTCCGAGTCGCCGCCGGGACCTGCGGCCGGGTGTGCCTCGATCCTCTCGTGCGCCGGTCGGGCACCGGCAACGGTGCCGGCGGCTGCTCCGCTGCCCGGTGCCTGTGCGGGCAGGCGTGCCGAGGTGCTGTGCGGGCGTGGTCGGTGATGGGAGCGAGTGCGCCGGTTGAAGATCAGCAGTCCGGCGGTCGCGGTCAGTGCGAACCACACCAGCCCCCGCACCGCGTACGCGCCGGGCCATGCCTCGGTGAAGGCTGAGGCCCAGGCGGCTTGGGACGGACCGTGCAGGGGAAGGAGCCGCAGGCCCGGCTGGTCGGCCGGCGGGTTCATGCCCGGGTTCTGCAGCCCGTTGTCGATGATGCTGGTCATGATGATCGCGAAGAACCCCTCCAGTTCGCCCCGCAGGAGGGTGCCCAGCATGATTCCGATTCCGCCGAACGCGGCGTTCGCGGTGAAGAACGCCAGCGCCAGCGCCCCCATCTGCTCCTGGTGAAAGGACAGTCGCAGCAGCAGGACCGTGTACGCGGCGAGCGCGGCGGCGATGACGAGCAGCGCGGCCACCTTCGCCGCCATCAGATGATGCCGTCGGTATCCGGCCAGGACCAGACGCCGGTCCAGCGGGCCGGATTTGAGGGTCTCCATGAACGTCATGAATCCCGTGGTCACGGTGACCGCGTTCATGGCGCTGTTGAGCTGCATGGTGCGGTTGTTGTCGGCATTGATGTAGCCGCCGGCCGGGAACACCTGGAAGTGCAGCGTCACGTGGTAGCCGTACGTCCGGGTCAGGAAGATCCACACCAGTGGGAAGGCAACCGCGAGGAACAGCGCGAGACGGTTGCGTACATGGGCTGCCAGTACGAACCGCAGCGCCGTGGTGAACGAGGTGGTGCGGGTGGTCATAGGGCTCGCGCTCCCTCGATCAGCACCCCGTCGCGCAGTTCGTGGACCGTGTCGAAGCGCTGCAGGTCGTGGATGAGGTGCGAGACCACGACCACGGACTGCCCACCGTCGCGCAGGTCATGTGCAAGACGCCAGAACGCCTGATGGGTGTCCCAGTCGAAACCCTGATACGGCTCGTCCAGGACCAGCAGTGTCGGCTGGTGCATCAGCGCCAGCACCAGGTTCAGCTTCTGCCGGGTTCCACCTGACAGCGTCCCTGCCCGCTGCTCCAGCACGTCCCGGCAGCCCAGCGCCCCCAGCAACGTCCTGGCCCGCTCCACATCGGGCAGCCGGTAGGCCACCTGGAACAGTTCGAGATGCTGTGCCACGGTCAGCAGCGGATTGATCACGGTGTCCTGCGGAGAGTACCCCACCTCGCCCTGACGGAGCACGGTGCCTCGGTCGGGTGCCAGCTCACCCACCATCACGCGCAACAGGGTGGTCTTGCCGGCGCCGTTCTCGCCGACCAGGCCCACCAGAGAGCCCGGTTCGACCACCACATCGACTCCGCGCAATACCGCACGCGTCCCGTAGGACTTCCACACCCCCTGCATGGAGAGCGGCGCTTCCGCCCTTGGCCCGCTTCGTGTCTGGCCCACGCATGATCCACTGGTCACAACAGGCCAACGAGCAAAACACGCAACGGAAACTCACGTACTCCGAAACCATCTGGTTTGCACCACCGTTGGCCGGATACGCACGCCGGTCTGCTCGGCCTGTGCCGCTATGGACGGTTTGTGTGAAGGCTCTGACCGACCCGGTCGGCCGCCGGCCGCCCACGGCTTGGCCGTGGGGCCCGGCGACCTCGACGTCGCGGCTGTCCCCTCCACCCGCTGCGGAGCCTGGCCGCACGGCTGTTGCCTTCGGCGTGAGCACGGCTCCCGATTCAGCAGCCCCGCGCTGGGTCCTGGAGCGGGCTCCGCCGCCTGCGGATCGACGGGGAGAAACGCGACGGCAACCACAAGGTCCTCTTCTCCTGGTGCCGGCCCAGTGGCCGACCTCAGGCCGGCTTGCGCCACACGGAGATGTGCTTCGCGGAGTCCTGGGTGAACGGAGCCCCGTCCCAGTCCGAGACGCGACGTTCCAGCTCGAGTCCGGCGATCCGTGCCATCAGGTCGAGTTCTGCCGGCCAGGCGTACCGGTGGCGGGAGTTGTCGCGGCGGTACCGGCCATCGTCGCCGTCGCGGGTGAAGTGGTGCGAGACGAGAATCTGCTCGACCAGGTCGAAGGTGTCGAAGCCGAGATGCTGCTCCGAGAGGTCGAACGGCACCGCGACCTGGCCCGGCGGCAGGAATCGCAGCGGCGGCACGCCCAGCTCGATGACGAATCGGCCGCCGGGCTCCAGATGCCGTGCGGCGTTTCGGAAACACTCGACCTGCTCGTCCTGAGTGAGCAGGTTCGTGATCGTGTTGTAGACGAGATAGACCAGGGAGAACTGACCGGGTACGACGGTGGTGGCCATGTCCCCCATGACTACCGGGAGTGTGTGCTCGTCGATCTTGCGCCGCAGCACCGCTGCCATGTGCTCGGACAGTTCGATGCCCACTACCGGCACGCCCCGTTCCCGTAGCGGGATCCCCACTCGGCCGGTTCCGACGGCGAACTCCAGTGCCCGGCCGTCTCCGGCGAGCTCGGCGAGGAAGGCGATAGTCGGTCCGAGGACGGCAGCCGAGGATGCTTCGGCCTCCTCGGCGTCATAACGGTCGGCGGTCGCGCGGGTCCACAGTTCGCTGCTCGTCACGGTCGGCCACTTTGCCGGGTGTCGAGGGGCGTTGTCGACGCATTTACGTTCTCCACGGCGCAGCGTGTGCTCAGGAGGACGCGCGGCGTGGTGGTATCGCCGTACACGCGTGTGCCGGACCGTGCCGGTCATCGTGTCTCCTCACGAACCCTGTGGCCGGAGGGCTCCAGCAGTTCCACGACGTGGACGGTTCGGCCGTGGCCCACGGCAAGCCAGACCCTTCCGGACGCGTGACGGTCACACACCATGCTCAGGGCCGAGATTCGCGGGGACAGCCCGCGGACGGCGGCGATCCGGGTCTCCGCCCGCGCGTCCCAGATCTCCACGGTCCGGTCGCCACTGGCCACGGCGACCAGGATCCGTCCGTCTCCCGCGGCCGCCGCCGCGACCGCGCCGACCGGCCCATGGCCGAGCTCCGCCAGGACCGACCGGGACGCCGGGTCCCACAGGCGAACGACATCCGGGCAGGCGCTGACCAGCAGGGAGCAGCCTTCGGCGCCGGGGGCGGTGACGGGGACGAGGCTGCGTACGGGGCCCCGGTGGGCCTTGCCTCCGTCACCTGGGCCGCGCAGCCGTCCGATCCGCCTGCTGGTGGAGTCCCACAGCGTGATGCCGCCGCCACGGTCGCCGCTCGCCAGCCATGTCTGCCCGTCGGGACGGGGAACGAGGGCCACCGCGGCGACCTGGCGGCGATGGCTGCGCAGCAGCCGCGGGCGAGAGCCGAGCCGGGCGGGCAACTCCCTGCCTCTGCCGTCGTACCGAGCGACCCCGCGGGGGTGGCCGACCACGACGAGACCGCCGTCGCCCTTGTCGGGGGCAGCCGCCGTCAGCGCGGTCACCGGCCCCTTGCCCTCGTACCGCACGAGCGGGGTTCCGTCCGCGTTCCAGAACTGGACGGACTTCTCCACGCTGCCGGAGACCAGGACCGCGGTGTGCTCGTCGCCGGCCGGCACCCACGAGATCGCGCTGACCTTTTCGTCGTGGCCCGACCTGACGTAGCGGACGAGGTTCCCCCAATTCCCAGTGCCATCCTCACTCATGGAGGGGACGAACTCGACCTCCGCGTCGACTGCGCAGCGGGCGATCCGCCGCCCTGTCCTGCCGTCCCAGATCCACACGGTTCCGTCCGCGCTGCCGGTGGCCAGCCGCAGGCGGCCGTCGGGCAGCGCGACGAGATCGGCGCAGGTGACGACCTCCTCGTGCGACTCGTCGTGCTGCGCGTTGTCGTCCGTGGTCGAGACCGCCGTGTTCCACAGCCGTACGGTTCCGTCCTGGCTTCCGCTGACGACGAAGGTGTCGCCGTCAGGGCTGCGCACGCCCGCCACGGCCCGGACGTCACCGGAATGGCCCGTCCAGCCGCCCACGGGACCGCGTCCGCTCCTGAGCCGAACCTTCCCTTCCGGCCCGCCGACCACGAATGCCGCCGGATCATCCTTGACACCGCCCACGCACTCGGGGGTGACTCCCACGGCCAGGGTCGTGAATCCGTCGTCCGCAGGTTCCTTCGGGCCGTCGGTCTGCTCCTCATCGACCGGCTTCCCGGTCCGCAGGTCCAGGCAGCGCATTCCGTCCACGAACGTGCCACCGCGGGCCACGACGACGGCACGTCCGTCGACCGCCGCTACGGCGATTCCGTGGCGGGCGCGCAACTGGCCCGGCCATACGCGCCACCACAACCGCGGCTCGCGCGCACCGGGTGAGGGCGCGAGCTTCCAGGTGCTGATACCGCCTGTGGTGTGGGCGGCGACGAGCACGTCACCGATGCCGGGTAGTGCGGTGAGGCTGAGTGCGGGCGTGCCGAGACCGCCGCCGTGCCAGACCTGCGACGGTTCACCCCGGTCGGTGTCCCAGAGGCGGAGGCGGCCGCCCCGGGTGCTCGTCACGAGCAGCGGTTCGCCCTGCTCGGTGGCGCTGAGGGCCATGGCCCTCACGGTCCGACGGTGACGACAGGGGTTCCCCGACCGCGCGCCGTCGTGAACGTCCCACAGGCACACCGCACGGCCCGCAGCGGCGGCGAGCAGCAGCCGGCCCCTGCTACGGACGAGTCCGACCGCGGTGACGGGGGCCTCGCCCGTGAGCAGCGTGTGCACCAATTCTCCTGAAGCGCCGTCCCACAGGCGGACCGTGCCTCGGTCGTCGCCGGCCGCCACGGTGAGCGCGCCGTACGGGGCCAGGTCGATGGCGACCGCGGTCACCGCACCGGTCGGCCCGCCGACGAGCACACCGTGGAAATTCGTCCTGCGTCCGGTGCCCCACCGCACACGCCAGCCCAGCAGCGCCTCTGTCCCCAGTCGCGGCAGCGCGTCCGGTTCGTCGACGCCGGCGCGCAGGCACAGCACGGCTGCCCGGTCCTCCGGGGACAGGTTCCGCAACTCGTCCCAGACTCGCAGATACAGGCGCGGCAGGGAACGTCCCTGTTGCTCAGGAGAGTTGAGGACCCGCATCATCCGGGCCGGGTCCGCGTACGGCAGGATGCCGGTCTTCCCAAGGAGGTGGCCGAGCCGGCCGGCGGCCAGGGCGTAGGCCGGGAGGTGCTTGAGCACGTACCGGGTGGCGTGTTCCCAGTCCCGTCGGCCGTCGACGCGGGGAACGGTGTCCAGGACGGCCTCGTACACGAGGGCGGGCACGTGGTCCGCCTCGCCGACGGTGCCGCGCAGGTAGTCCGCGTAGGCCTGGTGGTAGAGCCGGTAGACGCTCTCGCCCTCCTCTCCGGCCTCGATCAGGTGCGCACCGGCGTGGGTCATGACCCAGGCCACGTCGGCCTCCGTGTAGGCCCGCGCACCGCGGGTGAGGGCCGTGGCCGCGGTGGCCCAGACAGCCCGCCTGGGCAGCCCCGGGCCCAGCGCCCAGGCGAGCGGGGCGAGCAGGTCGGTGACCTTCTGCCGCAGTGTGCCGCCGTAACGGGCCAGGTCGGCCGCGAAGACCTCGGCCACGTCGCGGCTGCGGAAGATCTCGCGCGCCTCCGGGCCGTCCGGGTCCAGGATGTCGGAGCGGCCGGCCAGCGCCCGGGTGAACAGCCGGGCCAGCAGGAACACCGACTCGCTCTCCCGCGCGACGCGCCGGGCCGTCTGCCTGGTGAGCCCGGAGTCGGCGAGAGCGTACGGCGACCCCTCCAGGTCGGTGAGGCGTTTGTACGCATACGCCTCGACGTCGTCCACCGCGTCGGAGTCCTGGTGGAGGTCCAGAAGGCACCCCGGTTCGGGTGCCAAGACCTTGAGCAGGTCTCGGGAGGCGGAGTCCCGCACTTCGACGGCGCGGCGACGGGTGCCGACGAGCACCTTCACTTCCGGTAGATCGGCCAGCGGACGCAGCAGGCGTCCGGCGATGGTGCCCACCGCATGCGGCCGCGCCTCGTCCAGTGCGTCGACGAGTACGGTGAGCCTGCCGTGCCTCCGGCCGACCGCGGTGACGAGCTGCTCCGGGGTGCGCCAACCGCCGCGGGGTGCTTCCAGCGACAGCGTGCGCGCCAGCGCGTCGACGCAGTCCAGCACATCCTTGTCGCGCGCGTGGACGCCCACGTCGATGGCGCCGACGTCGGGCAGGGTGCCCGGGTCCGCACCGTCGACCGCATGCGGGTCGGCCGCGCGGATCTCCTGTCGGTACGACGCGTCGGACAGCACGGCGAGCCGCCCGAGCAACGCCGACTTGCCGCTGCCCGGTGGCCCGGTGACGACGAACATGCCGCCGGCGGCCGTGCGAAGCCATGTCACCAGCGATTGCAGGGCACGGGTGCGTCCGCGGAAGAAGAAGCCCGTGCCGTCCACGGCGTCGATGCCGCGAAACTTCAGCATGAAGTGCTCACGGACGTCGGCACGCAGCAGGGCCGGCCTGGTGCGGCGGCGTTCGAGCTCGGTGGCGGGCAGTTCCGGGTCGTAACGGGGATTCGGGAAGAACGGTGTGGAGAAGACGCCGGTCGTGCGGATCTCGAACGGCTGGCGGGAGCCGAGCCGGGCCTCGAGCGCGTTGATCATTTCGTCGATCCTGATTCCCTGGTCACGAGGCCCCCACCCTCGCTTCTCCACCTGGTCCTCCGGATCTTCCAGCAGGGCCCGCAGGGCTTCGGTGAGAGCCCGTTCCCCGGCGGGCTCTCCGGAGACCGCCGAGGACACGACCACCAGCTTGGGCCTCGGAACGATGTGCCGTTCGTCCACCACCCGGCTGAACGCGTCGGCCGCCTGGCCGGCGCCGCTCCCGGAGCTGCACGCGTCCATGACGAGGACGATGTCGCGGGCTCCGCTCAGCGCCAGGTGTTCCCCGAGGTAGGCGGGCGTGATGGTGTCGCCCGAGGTGACCGACCCGGCGTCGCGGCCGGAATCGGAGCACAGCAGGTAGAGGCCGCTGTTCTGCAACTGGCGGCCGTGCCCGGCCCAGTAGACGAGCAGCCGCTGGGTGTCCGGGGGGAGCTTCAGGTCGAAGAAGAGGTCACGGAGCGGGCGGTGCCGCAGGTCGTCCCGCCGCCTCCCACCGGCGGGGTGGCGGTGGAAGCCCCCGGCGACCAGCAGGTCGACCACCGCGTGAACCTGTCGGCGCAGCAGACTGAGCCTCTCGAAGGTCGGAGCGTCGTACTCGTCCACGACGATGTCGAGGACGGTGCCCCGTTCACCCCCCGTTGCTTCACGCACTCTCCTATCTTTGTCACCTCGGGTGCGCGCCGCAGGACGTTTGGCGGGTTCGGTGGGATTTTCCGTCACGGCGGGAGGGTGGTGTCGTGTTGGCACTGCATCGGGAGGAAGCCGTCCTCCAGGAACGCGATCTCGTGGTGGTGGTGCCGGGCATTCTCGGCAGTGTGCTGAGCACGCCCGACGGTCGGGAGGTGTGGAACACCTCTCTCGCCATGGGGGCCCACGTCCTGGGGAGCTTCTCCGGGGTCCTGGAGTCCCTGCGGCTGCCGCCCGGCCTTGGCGACGGCCCTCCGCCCGCGCGGTACGCCCTGCGGCCCCGGTCGTTGATGCCGGGATGGCAGGTCTGGCCGGGCTTCTGGTCGGGAGCGGGATATCCGGCACTGGTGCGGCATCTGAGAACGTGTCTGAAAGATCCCGCGCGCCAGCTCAAGCTGTTCCCGTACGACTGGCGGCTCTCGAACGCGTACAACGCGCGCCTGCTCCTGGACCGGGCCACGAGGTGGCTGCACGAGTGGAGGAACGGGGGCGGCGGTCGCGACGCACGGCTCCAGCTCGTCTGCCACTCCATGGGCGGCCTCATCGGCCGCTACTTCCTGCACGTCCTGGGCGGTGGGGAGATGACCAGACGGCTGTACACCATCGGTACTCCCTACCGGGGTTCCACGAAAGCGGTACGGGCCCTGACGGGTCATCTGCTGCCGCCCGCCATGGACCGGTTCGGGGAACGACTGCGCGCCGTCGCGGAGACCTTCCCGTCGATCGCCGAACTCCTTCCGGTCTACCCCTGTGTCACTGCGTCGGGCGACGGGAGCGGGGCGCCGGACGCGAACGACTCGGGGAGCGGGCGGGACGCCGCGGCCGTGCTTCTGGCGGACGGCCGCGTTCCCGGACTCAGCCGGCACCTCGTGGAGCACGCGGCCCGCTTCCACGGCGTCGTCACGGAGAGGGAGGCGGTGACGCCGGACCGGTTCCTGCACGTGTTCGGGGGCGACTGGCAGCCGACGGACCAGAGCGTGGAGGTCGGCCGGTCCGAACTCCGCTTCACCCGTCGGCACCGCGGCCTCGACTACGGCGGCGACGGGACGGTACCCAGGTTCAGCAGCGTGCCTCCCCACTGGGACGACGACGCCCCCGCCACGTTCTATCCGGCGAGACACGTCGGCCTGATCAGCCACCCGGAGTTGTTGCGCAACCTCGGGCAGAAGATCGCCGCGATCCCCCGTGAGGCGACCCTGGCACCGGCCCGTCCCCTGTCCCTGTACCTGCCTTCCGTGGCGACGGCCGAACGGGCCGTCTCCCTCCGGGTCCGCACCGACAGCCCCGACCTCGTCCTCGACACCTGGCTGCGGCGCCACGACGGAACTCTCCACGACCGCCCTGTCCGCCTCCGTCCCGACGGCACCGGGAGCTACACCGCCGACCTCGTCCTGCCGCCCGGCATGTGGCACGTCGTCGTCGAGACGACGAAGGAGTCCCCAGCGAGCCGCGTGGACGACCTCCTGGTCGTAGCCCCGCCCTGACCCAGGGCAAGCCCCGCCGGTTGCGTCACCGGTCGCGGTGAGGGTTTGTACCGGCCGGCCCACTCGGCCTCGTTCTGACCGAGGGCCGCACCGGGCGGGCCGGTGTGGAGTGGCGGCCGGGCGTGCGGGACCGCGTCGAGTGTGCCGCGGCTCTCCTGGTCGAGGGTGATCGCCTCCGCTTCCTGGACGGCTTCGAGGTGGCTGGCACCTCCGTGTCGGCGGGGGGCTGAGGGAACCGCTTCGGCGCGATGGGCGAAGGACGGGTGAAAGCCCAGATATTCGAGGAGCGTCCCTTGGACGAGAGGAGCCCCGATGACCGTCGGACCAGGCGTCGGCATCGGCACCGCGCGGGCCGATGCCGAGAGCGACGCCTCAGTGATCGCGCGGTCCCGGGATGAACCCGAGGCGTTCGCCGCGCTCTTCGACCGGCACGCCGACGCCGTGCACCGCTATGCGGCCCGCCGCCTCGGCGGCGAGGTCGCCGATGACCTCGTGGCGGAGACCTTCACCACCGCCTTCCAGCAGCGGCATCGCTACGACCCGGCCCGCGCAGCGGGCGCCGACGCCCGGCCCTGGCTGTTCGGCATAGCGACCAACTTGATCGGCCGGCATCGTCGGGCCGAGGCCCGCCGGTTCAAGGCCATGGCCCGCGTCCCGGCCCTCGCCGACCACGACGAGCCGCTGGCCGACCGCGCCGCGGACCGGCTGGTGGCACGGGCCGTACGCCGTGAGCTGGCGGCGGCGTTGGCCGCGCTGTCCCCTCGGCACCGGGACGTGCTTCTGCTGGTGGCCTGGGGGGATCTCGGCTACGGGGAGGTGGCCCAGGCCCTCGATATCCCCGTGGGAACGGTCAGATCACGGCTGCACCGGGCTCGCGGCAAGCTGCGTGAAGCATTGGGCGGATCCGATCCGACGGCACTGCGAGAGGTGTCCGACCATGAATGACGAACTCGAACTCTTGAGGGCGTGGGACGCGGACGAGGCCCCGCTCACCGGTCCGGCCCGGGACCGGGCCCGGCACCAGTTGCTCAAGGCGATGGCCCACGCGGGAAAGCACACCGGCACCGGCCCCAGTCGACGCCATGCGCTGCGCCTCGCGGCGGCCGCAGGAGTCGCCACGGCGGTCACGGGGACGGCGGTGCTGATCGGCACGGACGGCTCCGGCGAGGGCCGCGCACCCGGCACGAGCACCCCGCGGGTGGAGAACGCCGCCGCAACGGTGCTGAACGGGGCGGCGGCGTGGGAGCGCGAGCAGGAGAAGGAGCCGTTGGCGCCGCGCGACGACCAGTTCATCTATTCGAAGCGGATCATCCGGGAGACGGAGCAGAAGACCGGCGAGGTCAAGACCTACACCGACGAGATGTGGGACTCGGTGGATGCCTCCAAGCCCTCCTTGTCCATGGAACTGGGCCGCGAGATGTGGGAGGAGCCCGCGGACGAGGGCGGCGGGGTGTGGCCACCCCGGAAGTGGAGCGAGCTGAACAGGATGCCCCAGGACCCGGAGAAGCTCGTCCTGGCCATCATCTCCCTCGGCTCCCCCAGCGGGTCCGGCGACCGGTCGATCGGCGATCTCGACGAGCTCGATCGGTACGAGGCCTACTGGTTGCTCGGCGAACTCCTGAAGAACCCGGTGCTCCCCCGGGGACTGCGCCCCGCGGCGTACGAGGCGCTGGCCCTCGTACCCGGTGTCAAGACGATCCCGGGAGTGAAGGACTCCGCCGGGCGGACCGGGGTGGGCATCGCCCATACCGGGCGCGGGTCCTACGACAGCAAGTACCTGATCTTCGACCCGGTGTCGTACGAGTTCCTCGGCTTCCGCGACGAGCGGATCTCGGCTTCGGGGCAGAAGAGGTACATCCAGCTGTCGCACGTCGTGGACTGGGGGATCGTCGACCGGGTGAAACAGCGCCCGTAGGCCGGCGTACCGCTCCCGGGACCCGCACGCGGCGCCGGACGAGCACGGTGGGATCGGGCACGCGGAGCCGCGCCGGGCCTGGCGGTGTGCGCCGGTGGCGTGCCCGAGGACGACGACAGGACCCCGGCCGGTCGGGCCGGGGTCCTCTGCTGTGAGTGTGCGGCGCGAGGGTCAGTGGCCGGCGAGTTCGCCGGTGAGCTTGCCGTGGAGGTCGGCGCTGGGATCGTTCAGGCCGGTGATCTCGACGGTCTTGCCGCGCTGGGCGTATCTGGTCTCGATCGCGTCCAGGGCGGCGACGGAGGAGGCGTCCCAGATGTGGGCGGCGGACAGGTCGATGACGACCTTCTCCGGGTCGTTCGCGTAGTCGAACTGGCCCACGAGGTCGTTGGAGGAGGCGAAGAACAGCTCTCCGGTGACGGAGTAGACGACCGTACTGCCGTCGGGGTCGGTGACGGCGGTGACATGGGCGAGGCGGGCGACGCGCTTGGCGAAGACGACCATGGCGGTGATGGTGCCGACGACGACACCGATGGCGAGGTTGTGGGTGGCGACCACCACGATCACGGTGATGACCATGACCGCGATCTCACCGACGGGCATCCGCTTGAGGGTCTTGGGGGCGATGGAGCGCCAGTCGAAGGTGCCGAAGGCGACCATGACCATGACGGCGACCAGCGCGGCCATGGGGATGTCGGAGACGACCGGGCCGAAGACGATGCACAGCACCATCAGGAACGAGCCGGCGAGGAAGGTGGAGAGACGGGTACGGGCGCCGGAGACCTTCACGTTGATCATGGTCTGGCCGATCATCGCGCAGCCGCCCATGCCGCCGAAGAAGCCGGTGACGATGTTGGCGATGCCCTGGCCGACGGACTCGCGGGTCTTGGAGGAGTGGGTGTCGGTGATGTCGTCGACCAGTTTGGCAGTCATGAGCGACTCCATCAGGCCGACCAGAGCCATGGCGAGGGCGTACGGGGCGATGGTCGCCAGGGTGTCCAGGGTGAAGGGAACGTCCGGCAGGCCGGGCACCGGCAGCGAGGACGGCAGTTCGCCCTTGTCACCGACGGTGGGCACCGCGATACCGGCCGCGACCGTGATGACGGTCAGGACGACGATGGAGACGAGCGGGGCGGGAATCACCTTGGTGACCTTGGGGAAGAACACCATCAGCGCGAGCCCGCCGATGATCAGCGGGTAGACGGGCCAGGGCACGTCGTGCATCTCCGGCACCTGGGCCATGAAGATCATGATGGCGAGGGCGTTGACGAAGCCGGTCATCACCGAGCGGGGCACGAAGCGCATGAGCTTGGCCACGCCGACCGCGCCGAGGACGATCTGGAAGGCGCCGGCGAGGATGACGGTCGCGACCAGGTGGCCCAGCCCGTGTTCGCGGTTCACGGGGGCGATGACGAGGGCGACCGCGCCGGTGGCCGCGGAGATCATCGCGGGGCGCCCGCCGACGATCGAGATGGTGACGGCCATGGTGAAGGAGGCGAACAGCCCGATCGCCGGGTCGACCCCGGCGATGATCGAGAACGAGATGGCCTCGGGGATCAGAGCCAGGGCGACGACAAGACCGGCCAGGACCTCGGTCCGCCAGACCTTCGGGTCGTTCAGCCAGTCGGGCTTGAGGCCGCGCAGTCGCGCAGCGGGGGTCACAGCAGCAGAAGACAAGGAGATGGGTACCCGTCGTGCTCAGGCACGCCGCTGGCAGGCCGAGGCGTGCGGGAAGGAGCGCGGGAGACCGGTCGGCATCCCGCGGGCGGCCCGATGAGGACCAGAAGTCGTGGAGGACGCGAGCGCCGGGCCTGGGCGGTGCCCGGCCGGACCGGTCACGTCCGGGGGCGAAGGGTCACGGCGGGCAGACGGCGGCGATCGGCGTCATGGGCTCGCGCACGCTGCCTCCTGCAACAATCGGGTCTTCGCCGGAGGCGCCCTCGGCCCCGGAACGGCAGCGGCGGGGCGGCCGGGCCGCCCTCACCGTCATCAACTCTACCCTAACGTTAGAGTAGAGACCGGTGGGGTCGTACGGGACGCAGCCCGCCACGACAGGAAGGGCCAGGGACACCGGCGTGGACGCCAAACACATGCAGATCGGTGAGGTCGCCGCGCGGACGGAGCTGTCCCTGCGCACCATCCGGCACTATGAGGAGACCGGCCTGGTCGTCCCCTCCGCCCGTTCCCAGGGCGGCTTCCGGCTCTACACGGAATCCGATGTGCAGCGGCTCATGGTCATCCGCCGTATGAAGCCGCTCGGTTTCACCCTGGATCAGATGCGTGACCTCCTTGACGCCACCGACCGCCTCGACAGTGCCGAGTCAACCGACGGTGCCCAGCGGGAGGCACTCCTGGAACGGGTGAGGAGCTACGAGCAGCACGCCAGCCGCAAGATCGATGAACTGCGTATCCAGCTGACCCGTGCCGAGGACTTCGCCGCCACCCTCCGCACCCGCCTCGATGCCGCCGCACCCAAGCAGGACACCTCGGCCTGAACTGCCGTCCCTCGCCCCGCGGCGCCCATGCGGCACGGGCCCTGGCAGACTCTCCACGAGCGGTTCGCCCGCCGGGAAGCGGATCCTTTGACAGTCGTCAACAGTGGTGTGCTGCAAGGGAATTGTGGGGATCAAGGGGCATACGGGGAAGCCCCGCTCCGAGAAGTGCGGGGCCGTGCCACCGCTGTATCGACCGGGCCTGCCACGTCCTCGGGACGACGTCGCCTGCGGGGACTGGCACGACAGGGGGGACTGATCTTGGAGATACCTGATCTCGCGGCAATGGCAGCACAGGCCGTTGCAGCTGCGGCCTCCGGTGCGGCAAGCACTGCGGCAGCCGATCTCGTCCGAGACAGGCTCAGCTCTTCGGACTCCGGGCGGGCCGCGCTGGCGGACGTGGATGCGGCGCCGGATGACGAGCAGGCCGTGCGCAGCGTGGAGGAGGTGGTCGCTGAGAACATCGCCGGCGATGCCCAGTTCGCCGCGCGGCTCTCGATGCTCTTGCGGACGTCCTCGCAGCAGAACGTCGCCAGTGTGGTGGTGAACGGCGGCAAGGTGTCGCGGAGCCAGATCGCGCTCGGCCCCCTCACCATCAACAACACACGCTCGGGATGGCTGGCCCTTGCCCTGGGCGCGCTCCTGACCGTGCTGATCGTGGTGCTCGCGGTACACGGTGGTGCGCAGTTGGTGCAGGGGGACGACGCACCTCCGGACGGCACACCCTCAGCAACCGGCGCGTCCGGGTCCACCAAGCCGACGGCAGCGTCCGCCCTGCCTCCTACCACTGAGACGGTCCGGCTGATCCTCCCTGACCGGAACTCTGTGGACGACCGTGTCTATCCGCAGGCTGACACCCCGGTCATCCGCACGTCCGCTGCGGGAATCCACATCTGCCGGACAGCACCCGTGTGCCAGAACGACGCCACCGCTGCCGGGTTTGTGAGCTATGGACCAAGGGAGACAGCGGACAGCAATCCGGGAAATCATGCCGAGTTCCTCGTCCTGGCGTTCCCCGAATCGGCGACAGCCCACCTGGCGTACGTCGACCTTGTGAACAGCATGGAGGAACATGGCCCCGGCCAGGAGCGCACAGTCGCCGGCCTGGGCAACTACGGCGAGGAAAGTCAGGGTTTCGCGATGGACAGCGGCCCGACGGCTTCGATGTTCGACCGGACCGTGGTGTTCCGCCACGGAGCCTTCATCGGCATAGCCCACCAGTTGGACGACGGGACTCCGGAGCGAGCAGGCCGCCTCCGGCAACTCGCCGGTACCCTCGCCGATCGCATCGCCACGGCCAACGCGGGCCGGATCCCCTAGGCACCCGGGTCCTCCGCATCCCCGAGCTGGCGGTGTGGGAGCCGGTAGCGACCAGGAAGTCCGCCGTGGGTCTGCCCGTCGTAGTCTGAACCGGTGGGCTTCTTCGAACGATTGACCGGAACCAGCCGTCCCGCGAGCGGCGTCGCACCGCTCGCCGTTGCCGAGGTCCGGGACGCACTGCTCTCGGTGAACGGGCCGGGTGTGCCCTACCGTGTGCGGCCGGCCGGCCCTGCGGAGAAAGCCGACCTCGTGGCCGACTGGAGCATCTCGCGCCGGACGTTCGGTGAGCAGGTCGACCAGCGTCTGACGCTCAGGATGCGCCTGGACGCGGAACGGCACGAGGTGCGGGTTCTGCAGGAACAGCACACGAGCACCAGAGGAAGGTCGTCCGCGTCGCGCGAGTACGGACGTGGTGGCGGGTTCTCGGTGGAGTGGACCTACCAGCGGGGACCTGACGGCCGCCGACGTAGGGTCAAGACGTGGGACACACGCGACATGAGCAACGTGTTGCGAGAGTCGGTCCTCGGCGCGGGATGGTCTTGGCGCCCCATACGGTTCCGGCTCTAGTGCTGTGACCGGGAAGGTTCACCGGGTCGGTGCTCGGAGCGGTTGGTTATGGATTGACGTCCGATCCGACCGCTGTGGCCCTTCCGGCGGACCAAGACGTGGAAGGAATCGCCAGACCCGGAGCGCGACGCCAAGCCGGACCGGATCGGCGAGGTGCTGGAGCGCCTTCCCGAACCGGGTGTTCGCGTTCGACGAGTCCGGGCCGCTCGGGTTCCGGCCCACCTCCGGGTCATGCTGGGGCCGAGCAGGGCCGACCCGGGCGGCATCCCGCGACCTACCGACCTACCACCGCACCCACGGCGTGCGTTACTTCCACGGCTGCTACTCGGCCGGTGACGACACCCTGTGGGGCGTCAACCGCAGGAAGGAGGGCGCCGCGAACACCCTGGCCGCGCTGCGGTCGATTCGCGCCCTCCGCCCGGACGACGACCCGATCTACGTGATCTTGGACAACCTGTCCGCGCGCAAGGGCGACACCATCAAGCGCTGGGCGAATAGAACCGGGGCGAGCTGTGCTTCAGACCCGCGCCCTGCACGCCTGTCTGCGCTGGCGCAACGTCCACGCCCGCCACCGCGAAGTCCTCGCCGCCCAGCGTCGCGAACGCGCCCGCATCCGCAGTGAGAAGGGTGTCCGCTGGGGCGGACGCCTCCTCGCCACCGCGGCCTGAAGAACTCGGTGAGCCTCATCCGGCCGCAGAATCAGCCGGCGTAAGGGTTGCCGCCGAGCCAGGTGGTGCCGTCGATCAGTTCGCGTACCGAGTCCAAGTGGCCGCTGTGGCAAGCAACTTCGGTCAGCACGTGGATCAGGATGTGTCGCACGTCAGGAAGCCGCCAGGTCGGCCAGATCTCCACGGGCCAGGCGGCGGGCTCCTGCTCAGGCGTGGCGGCGGCGAGCACGGCGTCCGCCCGCGCGATGGCCGCCCGGTAGTCGGCGAAGACCTCCTCGGTGCTCATCCCCTCGGGTACATACCAGTGCGCCTCCGCGCCTGCCGTGAGCTGTCCGGCCACATCCGGCTCGCCCGCGATCACCCCGGGGAACCAGAAGCGTTCGACATCCAGGGTGAGGTGTCGCAGCAATGCCAGGCAGTTCCAGCCGCTGGGTAGCACCGGCCGCCGCAGATCCTCCTCCGAGAGCCCTTCGAGGATTCCCAGGACGTGCGCGCGCTGGCCGTTCAGGGCGCCCTTGAGCGCGTCGAGTTCGGCGTTCACCGCCGGTGCCTTGATGTGCCGGGGCACCGCCACCAACGTCTCGTCTGTCGTACTTGTCATCCGCGCGCCTCCGTCAACCGCAGAGCATGAACCGACTTCCTGCCCGGACGCTACACCGGGGGTACGACAAAGCCTGGCCCAGCACGTACGGGCCCGAACCCACGCGCACTTCCACCGAGCCAGTTCTCTCGCCGTCAGCACACTCCCCCAGCTGCGCAGCAATCTCTTCCGAGCTCCTCACGCCAGCGTGCGGCCCGCACCGTCAACGGCTGCCGCACACCCGTCAACCTGCCCCCGCTATCGACGCCACGCTGTCTGGCACCCACTGACCCGGTGAACCTTCCCGGTCACAGCAGTAGGGCCTGTCTCCCCGATGTTCGTGGGAGCGGACGTCGATAGGGGGTGAAACTGCTTACAGCACTCGCAGGGCTTCGGCGACGTCACGTTCGCGTCGGGCCAACGCATACATGACGGCTTGATCGCCATGCCGTTCGCGGGCAGCCGCGACGAGCACGTCGACTGCGATGGCCAGTGCGGCTTCGGGGGCCGAGCGACGAGCGCCCACGCTCAGGGCCAAGTCGTCCAGATGTACTGCTAGTTCGACGCAGCGGGTCTGAAGATAGCCGTCGAGCAGCATCTCTTCTCCTGGTCGATGGAGGATGGCCACTCGCCGATCCCTTGGCTCCTTGTCGAGCCGGTCTGCCAGCCGTTGCCATGCTGCCTGCGCCTGCTCGGCAACGGCGGTCGGGCCGGCTGCGGCTGTCTCCTCGCTCCGCGCCCGCACGCCGACGTTCAGCGCGGACTCATGAACGGACGTGCCCACGAGCCTGGCGTAGTAGTGCACCGGGTGCACCGGTTCCGCGCCGACCACCTGGCCGTCAAGGAACCACTCGACCTGCAGAACGCTGCGCGCAAGGTGTCCGGCCAGTCCGCCTACCGACATCCCTGGGAGCACGGACTCTTTCTCCCAGCGACGCGCCAACTCTTCGGTGGCCAGGAGCTGTACGGCCTGTTCAGCAGCCAGTAGGTACGCCTTGCGTATCTCCGTAGTCATGCGGGCATCTTGCCCATACAAAGATCGCAGCGACCAAACAGTCCACATTCTGGTCCCCCTGTCCAAAATATGGATGGTGCGTTCGTCATTGAGCTCGATACCCAGGCGTCCGTCGGACTTCGAGGGTGCGGCCAGATGCTCAGTCCAGGAACGAAGCCGGATCAGCAGCGGGGCGGCGGTCGCCGTGCCGAGGTAGATGTATCCGCGCTTGTCATGTCGGGCAGCGACGGCTCGGAACTGCTTGATCTTGTTGATCGTTCGCTCGACGGTGTTCCTCGCTCGGTACCGGGTCTTGTCGAAGCCGGGAGGTCGGCCGCCGCTTGAACCTCTGCGCCAGCGGGCGGTTCTGGAATCGCTCTTCTCCGATTACGTGCCGGATGCCACGGCGGCGCAGGTAGGAGCGGATCAGGCTATTGCTGTATGCCTTGTCGGCGCCGACGCCATCGGGCAGTCGCCGTGGTCGGCCGGCGCGCAACCACCACCGCTGCCACACCGCACTCGACGGACACCCGCCCATCAGCCGCGTCAACAACCCTGCGGGTCAATACACCTAGGTAGTGTCCGCAAGGTGACGGGGTGGGTGAGCTGTCCGTGGTGCGTCGTCGTGAGCCGGCCGATGAGTCGTGGCGGTGAGCGAGCCGTTGCGGGCCCCGCCGCTGCGGACGGCCGGCTGGGCGGACGTGAGGCGTGCGACCGCCTGGGCGTCTGCCGATCAACAACAGACTCACTGGACGAACCGGAGTCGCGTGCTGTCGCGCCTCCACTGACCGTCGCCGTCGCCGCGGGGGGGGGACCCCATGGTCGCCGGCCTGCCGCACTGGTGACTCCCTGCCCTCGACGGGGGCGGCTCAGGCGTTCTGGACCTCTTGGGCGCGGGTGGCGACCGTTGAGGCCATCTGCTCGAACTCCGCGTTCCATTCGGCGTCTTCCGACAGCACCGGGTCGTACTCGAGCTCGATGAGGACGGTGCCGACACGCAGCACCGCATGAGCTGTGGCCTCGTCGAGATCCGGGTTGTAGTGGGTGATCGCGAAGCGCTGGTCGCCGAGCTCCGGGAGCGGGAGTCCCGCCGCCTCGTTGTTGTGGGCGATGGCCGACACGGTCTCCTCGTATCCCTGCGCCGACACCGCCGCTTTGGGGCAGGACCACACAGTGAACAGTGCGTGCACCAGCTTTCCCGCACTGCTGCGCCCATCGGCGGTGACGAACCTCGCCTCGGCCATCGAGCACCCGTGCTCCTCGTCCGTCCCGGTCGCGACGGGTCCAGATCTCTCCCAGCCGGAGGGCATGCTCGTCAGGTCCGGGACGACCCGTCTGAGTTCTCCGGCGTTCAGGGCTCGCACGGCGCGGCCGGCGCCGGCGCCCCCTGAGGAATCGGGGGAATCGTCGACCAGGATCAGCCCGGCACCTCCGTACACGACCAGCGCGACCAGGGCCACCAGCAGGGCGGCCACCACGGAGACGAGGGCCCGCCCGCCCCGGGTGTTGTTGACGGTCAGCGGGCCGAGGGAGATGGAACTGCGGGACACTCGGCTGCCGCTGATCAGGAGGGTGTCCCTGACGTGGGTCACCGGTGCGGTCATGTGCACGTGCAGCCGGTGCCGCAGTTCCGGGTCCGCCTCGATCTCCTCCTGGACCACGGACCGGGCGGCTTCCCGTGCGGCAGGGTCCTCCGGAGCGTCCCGCAGCGTCTCCAGGGCCGCCCTGCCCCGCTCCGTGGAACCGACCCGGGCGCGCAACGCCTCGATGGCCGCGGTGCCGGCGTTCTGACCGACCGCGCCCGCCGCTCCGGTCGCCGTCGCGGTCAGAATCGCAACGGCCGTGGTCGCGAGATCAGTTGTCTCCATACGCTCCCCCCGGTTCCGGTGCCCGGCTCCCCTGAGATCCGGACACCGGCAGCTCATTAGGCCATGCACGCGTCAATCGACCCAGCGTGCACCACTGTCACCTGCACCGGATGGCCTGGTCTTTGGCCGGGAGCGCAGACATCCTGCGCATCCAGCGCATGTCAGCGTGTGACATGCCCCTGGGCGGCGCGCAAAGACCGCCGAGTCGGTGGCTCCCGCCATGCGGGACCGCTCTGCATCCCCGTCTGCGTGTACGTAGCCCGCACCGGGGGTCCTCCTCCCCTGGGATTACCGGCTACGTCAACTCACTTGCGCGGTACACTCGTTGGGTGCCCGACGTCAGAGATGTGCCAGGGCAGGAAGCAGCTGCCACGGGTGCGGTGACAGTCGTCGACACCGACGACATCGCGGTTCCGGACCGCTTCGGCTGGTGGCACGACATGGTCGGCCGAGAGGTCATGCCCGTGTCGCTGCGAAGCCCCTACGCGGATCGTTTCCAGGGCTCGGTCACGGTCGTAGGACCGCCGGGCGGCCTGGCGGCCTTCGACTTCTCCCCTTTGTCGGCCCAGCGCCTGCCCGTGCACATCCGTCGCGCCGACCCGGAGCTCTACTTCCTGGTCCTGGTCCGCGGCGGCGGTGTCCGGCTGGAGCAGGGACGCGGCGTGGCCTGCCTCGGTCCCCGCGGCATGGCCGTGTTCTCCACCTCCAGAGCTCTGTCCTGCGAGTTCCTGGACCACGGCGGCCCCGTCCGTCTGACCTTGCTGCGTCTGCCCCGCAGTCTCCTGCCCCTGGCCGACGCCCGCGTCGACCGCCTCCTCGCCGAACCGCTGCCCACCGACACCGGATCCGGCACCATGCTCGAGATGTACCTGACCTCACTTCCCCAGGCCGTCCGCACCTCCGGCCCCGCGGAGCTGGCCCGTCTCGGGGCTGTCGGCACGGATCTGGCCGCGTCACTGCTCGCGTCCCGGCTCGGCGACCGGGAGTCGCTGCCCCGGGAGACCCGCCGCAGTGTCCTGCGCGAGCGGATCAGCGGTTTCATCGACCGGAACCTGGCCGACCCCGCGCTCGATCCGGCGGCCGTCGCCGCCCACCACCACATCTCCCTGCGGACGCTGCACCAGCTGTTCCACGGCGAACCGGAGTCCGTCGCCGCCACGATCCGACGCCGGCGCCTGGAACGCTGCCACGCCGACTTGACCGACCCGAACCTGCGTCACCAGACGATCGGCGAAACCGCGCTGCGCTGGGGATTCCGCCACCCCGCCGACTTCAGCCGGGCCTTCCGCCGGGCGTACGGGATGCCGCCGAGCGAGATCCGCACCTCCTCGCGCTGAATGTGAAGGACACCTGCGCTCAGGGCTGAAGACCGGGCAGACCGGCACGGGTGACCATGGGGCCACAGCGTCCCAGTGACCTCGGGATCGTGTTCTGCGCAGCGTGAGCCGATCGGCGGCACGAACACGGGGCGAGGGGGGCCTGAGGCACTGGGCGCTTCATGACGGTGACGTTGCAGGTGATCATCGCAGCGACCATCAACCGCTTCAGGTGTGGCTGTGCGCGCGTGGCTCTCCCCGGGCTGCTGTGGGGGCAGTGGCCCGGGGAGGTTGGGGGTTGTCGTGGGTGGTGTCAGTGGTGGAGGCCGGGCTGGTAGGAGCCCGCGGGCAGCTGGACGGTGATGTTCAGGCGGTTGGCCGCGTTCATGAAGGCGATCAGGGCCACCAGGGCGGAGAGCTGGTCCTCGGGGTAGTGCTTGGCCGCCGTGTCCCAGATCTCGTCGCCGACGCCGCCCGCGCCCTCTCCGATACGGGTGGCTTCCTCGGCGAGTGCCAGCGCGGCGCGCTCGGCGTCCGTGAAGACCGTCGCCTCCCGCCAGGCGGCCACCAGGTGCAGGCGCACCGCGGACTCGCCGGCCGCGGCGGCGTCCTTGGTGTGCATGTCGATGCAGGCCGCGCAGCCGTTGATCTGGCTGACACGCAGGGCCACCAGTTCCTGGGTCGTGGCCGGCAGCGGCGAGGCCTTGACGGCCTTGCCCGCACCCATGAGGTGCTTGAGGACATCGGCGGTGGCCGGGCTGGCGGCGAGGTTGAGTCGTGCCTCCATGGCGGTGGTCCTTCCGTTGTGGTGCATGTTCACACTCATGGGACGAAATGGGCCATACCGCCTGTGACACGGGCGAATGTGACGTACGTCACTCTGATTGGGGCAGGTGGTGGTGCGGGATCACTGATCGGGAGTGCGGCGGCGGGCCGAGCGGAGAGACCGCGCCTCCTCGTCGACCGCCCAGGCGTCCGCCACCGGGCCCAGATGGCCGAGCTTGTCCGGGTTGATCACCGAGTGGATCGTCTGGATCCGGCCGCCGAGCACGTCCAGCGCCCAGATGTGCAGCACCCGGCCGTCCCGGTCGCGGAAGACCGCACCCGGCTGGCCGTTCACCTGCCGCGGCTCCAGCGTCACGTCCAGCTCCACAAGAAGAGGGAAGAACGACGCCAGGAGCCGGGTCACCTTGTCCGCGCCCGCGACGGCACCGGCCAGTTGCGGAACCTTCCCGCCGCCGTCCCCGACCAACTGGGCGTCAGCGGCCAGCATCGTCCGCAGCCCGTCGACGTCCCCCTCCTTCAGAGCACTGAAGAACCGCCCCGCAAGCTCCTCCCGCTCCCGGCGGTCCGCCTCGAACCGGGGCCGACCCTCATCCATGTGCCGGCGCGCCCGCACCGCAAGCTGACGACAAGCCGACTCCGAACGCCCGACCGCCGACGCGATCTCCGGGAAGCCGAACGAGAACACCTCCCGCAGCACGAAAACCGCCCGCTCCAGCGGAGACAACCGCTCCAGCAGCAGCAGCGCAGCCATCGACAGGGAGTCGGACAGCTCCACCGACCGCGCCGGATCCTCGTACGGGTCCGCGAGCAGCGGCTCCGGCAGCCACTCCCCCACGTATTCCTCGCGCCGCACCCGCGCCGAACGCAGCACATCGATCGAGATCCGGGTCACCGTCGTCGCAAGGAAAGCCCTGGCCGACCTGGGCTCGGCCGGGGAGGCATCGAAACGCAGCCACGTCTCCTGAACCGCGTCCTCGGCCTCACTCACACTGCCCAGAATCCGGTAGGCGATCGAGAACAGAAGCGGCCGCAGCTCCTCGAACTCCTCGGTCCGCACCACTCTCGGTCCCTCCCACCACTCGACTCCTCGCACACGAGACGGGACGGCCGCGCCCGCCGGCGCGCGCGACGGACAGCAACAGGCATCCCGCCTCCACTAACGGATCGTACGGCTCAACGAGAACGGCCTCGACACGACACGACGCCCGCAGCAACCCACCGGCCCCGCTCCAGCCCCGCCTCCCCCGGCAGCGGAGCGCACATCCGTCCCCAGACATCACGTCCGTCGCCTCGCCACGGCCCAGCACGAGATCAAATATCGAAGCCGGCGCGATCCACCACTTCGGTGAAGTACTGCCAGCCGTCCACCTCGAGGTTCGGCGCGGATGACGATGCCTCCGGAACGGGCGCCGGGGCTTCGCGCAGGCTGCGGACCGTTCCAGGCTCATAGAGGCTGAGCCAGGCGCGATCCGGGAGACGGGCCGCCGTACCCGCCTCGAAGTACGAGTTCGAGACGATTCCGTCCGGGCCCGGCGAAGGCCAAAGACAATCGACGCATCCCTGGCTCGGCATCCAGGGGCGTGCCGGCGGCGGCCGCCGCCGAGAGGCCCTCCGATTTGAACCTCTAGGTCAAAAACGGTGCTACGGTGGCGACATGGGAAGGCCGAAGCAGTTCGATCCGGACGTGGCGGTGGAGCGCGCGATGGGCGTGTTCTGGCGCAAGGGATACGCCGCGACGACGCCACAGGACCTCGTGGACGAGATCGGCATTGGCAAGGGCAGCCTGTACAACACCTTCGGAAGCAAGCACGCCTTGTTCGAGCGGGCGCTCATGCGCTATCGCGACTCGCAGGCCGCGTGGCTGGAGGCGCTCCTCGATCACCCCGGGTCGGCGAAGGATCGACTGCGGGGGGCACTGGAGGCACTGGTCGAACTCGACCTGGGTGACCCGCATCGGCGCGGCTGCATGGCGGTCAACACCGCCGCCGAGCTGGCCACCTCGGACGCCGAGACGGCCGCCACGGTGCGCAAGATGTTCACACGTACGGAGAGTGCGTTCCGGGCGACCGTCGAAGAAGGCCAGCGGGCCGGCGAGATCGCCGGTGGCCGCGACGCGGCGGCGACGGCCGCCTGGTTGCTCGCGACGGTGATCGGCATGCGCGTGCTGGCACGGACCGCCGAGGACGCCACGCAGCTGAGGAAGGTCGTGGACGCGGCGATGGCGGCGCTGTAGCCGATGCCGCCGGTCCGGGCCGCCTTCTTTTGCGGCCTAGTTTTGTACCTGTAGTTCAAATACACTCATGGAGTCTGACATGCAGCTCGATCTCGCCGGTAGGACCGCGGTCGTCACCGGGGCCGGCCGAGGCGTGGGCCTCGCGATCACACGGCAACTCGTCGCCGAGGGGGTCCGCGTCGTGGGTGCGGCCCGCACGATCACGGCCGAGCTGGAGGAGGCCGGCGCCCACCCGGTCGCGGTCGACCTGAGCACTCCGGAAGGTGCCCAGGAGTTGGCGGCGCAGGCGCTCGCGGAACTCGGCGGGGTGGATTTCCTGGTCAACAATCTGGGCGGCGGCGACACGTTCACGCTCAACGGGTTCCTCGCGACCGACGACGCCCTGTGGACGCAGAGCTTCGAGGTCAACCTGTTCGGCACGGTGCGGGTCACCCGCCAGCTGCTGCCGAGCCTCCTGGAGCGCCGCGGATCGGTGGTGAACATCTCGTCGATGAGCGCACGCCTGCCGGGCACGGGCCCGATCGAGTACGGCGTCGCGAAAGCGGGGCTCACCGCGTTCGGCAAGGCGCTGTCCGAGGAATTCGGCCCCCGGGGCGTACGGGTGAACACCGTCTCTCCCGGTCCGACGCGTACCGGCATGTGGGAGGACGCCGACGGCTTCGGTGCCCGCCTCGCAGAGGCGAACGGTGTCGGGCACCGCGACTTCGTGGCCGGGGTGCCCGCGGCGATGGGCATGACCACCGGCCGCATGGTCGAGGCCGACGAAGTCGCGGCCGTCGTCGCGTTTCTCGTCTCGGACCGCGCGGCAAGCATCACCGGCGCCGACTACGTCATCGAGGGCGGCGGCATCAAGACGGTGTGAGACGACTGGCGCGGTGACCAGGGCGGACTGTCGCAGCCCGGATGTGACGAGGAATGACCGTGTGGACATCGCCGCGCCCTGCTAACGTCCACGGCATGAAGCGCGCTGCGATGACGACGACGCCGGAGAGTGTCCCGGCGCGCTGACAGACGACCTGATCCGAAGCCCCGGGGCAAGTGCCCCGGGGCTTCGTCGTGGGCCCGGTCACTTGCTCCGCCACCTCAGGGAGACCTCGATGACCACCGTGCACGACCACCGCAGGATCGGCCGTGAACTGGGCCTGTTCGACACCGACCCGCTGATCGGCGCCGGCCTGCCGTACTGGCTGCCCGACGGCGCGGCCGTGCGGCACACCCTCGAGGAGTACATCCGTGCCGCCGAGCGGCGGGCGGGCTACCAGCACGTGTACTCACCGGTCCTCGGCAAGCGGGAGCTCTACGAGATCTCGGGCCACTGGGCGCACTACAGCGACGACATGTTCCCCCCGATGGACGTCGGCGGCGAGCAGGTCGTCCTGCGGCCGAGTCTGTGCCCCCATCACGCGGTGATCTACCGCTCCCGCTCGCACAGCTACCGCGAACTGCCCTTGCGCATGGCCGAGCTGGGCGGCATGTACCGCTCCGAGCTCTCCGGCGTGCTCGGCGGGCTGATCCGGGTGCGGGCGATCCAGCTGAACGACGCGCACATCTTCTGCACTCTGGACCAGGTCGCCGAGGAGGCACAGGGCGCGCTGGAGATGATCCGCCGCGCGTACGAGGCGCTCGGCATCACCCCGTCCCGCTACCGGCTCTCCCTGCCGGGCCCCGGCGGCAAGTACGTCGCCGCACCGGAGAAGTGGCGGCGGTCCACCGCCCTGCTGACCGACGTCCTCGACCGCTTCGGCCTGCCCTACGAGGCGGCCGAGGGAGAGGCCGCCTTCTACGGACCCAAGATCGACGTCCAGGTCAGCGACGGTGCCGGCCGGGAGTCCACCCTGTCCACCGTCCAGGTCGACTTCCACCAGCCCGAACGGTTCGACCTGCACTACACCGGCGCGGGCGGCGCGAAGCACCGCCCGGTCATGGTCCACCGCAGCGTCATCGGCAGCGTGGAACGTGCCGTCGCCCACCTCATCGACCAGCACGGCGGCGCCTTCCCGGCCTGGCTCGCCCCCACCCAGCTGGTCATCCTCCCGGTCTCCGACACCGAACTGCCGAACGCCACCACCCTCGCCCGCCACTGCACCCGCCTGGGGCTGCGTGCCCGTATCGCGGAACCGGACCGCGGGAGTCTGGGCGCCCGTGTCCGGGACAACCGCCTGGTGCCCTACCAAGCCGTCATCGGCGCCAAGGAGTCCGCCGACGACAGCGTCGCACTGCGCCTGCGCGACGGCCGCCGCCTCGACCCACGGCCGGTCGACGACGTACTCACCCGCATCAGCGCGCTCATCGAGGCCCACAGCACCGACCTGTGGGCCGACGCCACCTCGTGATGGTCGGGCAGTGCTGGAGCGGGCCCGGCCGCGGCAGCCTGCTGCACGTCCTCCCGGGCGCGGGGACGGCGTGCAGCACGGCTGTGTCAGGTGCCGAGGTCGGGCTCCGGGGGGTCAGACGACGTCGATGGGGGTGGAAGGGGAGGTGTGGTCGCCGATGGTGAAGGCCACGCTGGTCTGCCCCGTGGGGGTGGCGTCGGAGGCGCTGACACAGACCCACATCACCGATCGGGAACCGGACGTGGGGATGGCGAGGTCGACGTCGGTGAAGGTCAGTGCCCGGCCGTCGTCGGAGATCCCGCCCCGGTAGACCACCGGGCTTCCCGCGCCGGTCCAGACCGTGAGCTGATGGTCGGGGTTGGTCTCGGTGCCGAATCGCATGGCGGCGTCGGCGGGCAGGGTCGCGGTGACCGTCTGCAAGGGGATGGCCTGCGACCCGTTATTGCGGACCTGTACGCCCGGGTACACGGGCGCTCCTGCCCGTTCCGCCCGCACCCGGCCCTCCCCCGGGCTGACGGTGAATGCCGGGGTGACCACGACCGTGGTCGAGCGGGAGTACCTGCCGCCGACGGTGAAGGTCAGACTGGATGCTCCCAGTGGCGCATCGTGGTCGGCGCCGACACCGACCCACATCACCGTGGTGCCGGGCAGTTGCAGGTCGACGCCCGAGAAGGTCAGCGAGGTACCGTCCTCGGACAGGCTTCCGGGACAGCGGGTGGTTTCTCCCGCGGCGCTCTGCAGGGTCAGCTGGTAGTCGGCGAGTGTGGAGGTGCCGAACAACAGACCGCGGCCCTCCGGAAGCGTCACCGTCACCGATACGGGGTCGAAGGCCGTGTCTGCCGCCACCCTCACTCCGGGGTAGCCGGCCGCTCCTCCTTGGCGTACCTGTACGTCCGGCGGGCCGCCCGGCGTCACGGTGAACTCCGACCACTGCAACACCACCTGCCCGCGGTTTCCGGCGTCCCCGACCGGTGACTGGTACAGGGGGTCGTCCTTGCCGCCGGCCCGGGTTCCGTTCCCGGGCACGGTCCGCCCCTCAGTGACGCCGGGACCACCGGCGAAGCTGCTGCCGCCTGCACCGCCACTGGCAAGGTATGCCGTGCCGGTCCCGACGAAAAGGCCACCGCCACCACCCGCGTAGCCGGCACCACCGCCGGAAGCACCGCCGTAGCCGGCGCCTCCGCCTCCGCCCATTCCCGGGATCGGAATCCGGCCCCCGGGCGATCCCTTGACGTGGGCACCGCCGTTCTCTCCGGTGTTGCCGCCGCGACCTCCGTAGTTGCCGTTCGAGGAAGTGGCGCCGCCGGCGCCGCCGGTGGACCCTGACGCTTTGCGTGCGGGAGTTCCGGTCCATCCGCCCGTGGAGTAGGCGCTTGCGTCGGAGCCGCTGGTGCCGCCGCCCGCGCCGCCGCGTGCGTCCGGGTTGCTGGTGCCGCCTCCTCCGCCGCCGGCGATCAGCATGGTCTTGCCCAGCCGTTGGCTGTACACGCCGCTCATTCCGCCACCGCCTTCCGGTCCGCCTCCCAGGTCGACGACGATCCGCAAGGTTTCGCCGGGCACTACGGCGATGCGCCCGGTGGCGAAGCCACCGCCACCGCCTGTGTTGGTTCGGCCACCGCCACCGCCCCAGCAGCGGGCGTCGATCGTCGTGACGCCCGGGGGGACGATGAAGTTGTCGACGCTGCCGGTGTAGTCGAAACGCTGACTGTGGGTGTACGGGCCGACCGGCGCACTGTCGGCCGGTTCGATCGCCGCGCGTGGCTCGATCACACTGACGATCTCGGTGACGGTGTCCTGGGTCATGATGTGTGGTCCCTTCTTTGCTGCTGGCATGGCTCGGTGGTGTGCTGCAGGCAACTGCGCGCGGGTTACCGCCTTGGTCTACGGGTGCGTGTGCGGGCTCCACGGCTGTGACATATCCGGCTGTGCGGATGGTGGCGGGAGGCGAGTTCGTCACGGACGCCACATGCGGCTGACGGCGCGCCGGCGGATGCTGGTGCGGGGGCTGGTGTCCCACAGCGTTTCGATGGCGTCGCACCACTGGTCGAGGTCGGGGGCGGCGCTGAGTTCGATGGAGCGGGCCTTGGCCCGCAGGGAGGCCTGCATCCAGTTGGCCGGGTCCCGCAGGGCGGTGAGGGCGTGGATCCAGGCGCCCAGGTCGTCGCGGTAGGCGAAGATGCCGGCGTCGCCGAGGGATTCGATCAGGCCGGGGGTGGGGTGGGCGATGACGGGGATGCCGGAGGCGAACGCTTCGATGGCGACGCGTCCCCAGGACTCGTACAGGCTGGGCATGAGCATCACGCGGGAGCGGCGGTAGACGTGGTCGCGCATCTGGCGGCCCGGGACGCCGTCGACGACCTCGCAGTTGGGCAGGCGCGGTGGTGGCATGATCTGCTGGCCGTAGGCGCCGCGGACGCCGAGGAAATTCCACTCTGGGCTCCAGGCGGCGATCTGCCAGAACAGTTCGCCGCCCTTGTCGGCGTTGAGGTTGACCAGGGTGGCGGCTTCGCCGGGTTCGGTGCGGTATTCGTCGGCCAGGACCGGGGGGCGCACGACGATGCTGTTGCGGGGCAGGAACTCGCGCGGGTAGCGGGCGTAGAAGATTTCGCCGTCGCGGCGGATCCACTCGCTGTTGTAGACGACGAGGTCGGCGCCGGCGGCGTTGTGGAAGCTGGTCGCGAAGTTGTCGTGGCAGATCACGGCAAGCGGGATGCGGCGGTCCCTGGCGAGTCCTGCCAGGACCGGCACGTTCTCGAAGTGGGACAGCAGTACGTCGGCCTCGGCGGCCTGGGCGGCGAAGTCCAGGCCCTCCTGGAAGGGAACGACCCGCACGCCGTCGATCTCGTAGCGCTTCTCGGTCTTTCCGGGGTGCGACAGCCAGACGGTCACGTCATGGCCGCGCTCGGCCAGGGGGCGGAGCATCGAGTGCAGCATCCACTCCGAGCCCGCGTTGTGGTCCGGCGGGTAGCCGTACACCCGGGCCACCAGGGACATCCGCCGCCTGGTGGGGGCGGCGGCCAGCCGGTAGGGACGCAGTGCCGCTGGGTCCACACGCAAAAGGATCTTCTCCAAGCGCATCGAGATACGAGAGTTCGCCGGCACACCCACCGGATGGGCTGCCCGCCCGCCCGGCCACGGTGTTGTCGCCGAGCGGCACCGACGCCCCGGCGGTCACGCCGAGAACACCAGCACCCCGCTACCTACCCTTCGTGATCGACTGGACACGAAGGGTGCGCAATTGGAGCGGGCGCGCGGAGGCATTCAACCCCTCAGCCGCACAACTCGGTTGACCGCGCAAGCGCCCCCTGGGGGCGCCCCCCCCCAGAGACCGTTTCGCCAGGCACTGTGCCCCGCACGCCGGAGCGTCAGCCGCCCGCCACCCCCACAAGGCGCGGCCCCCGTACGCCGGCGCACCGGCCACGAGCACATCACGCCGTCACTTTCTTCCCATTTATTCACTCACACGGAGGAGTTGGCGGTTCACCCCGAATGGTGTGGCAAGGCTGCCGGTAGCAGCAATGCTGCGGGGCGCCGCTGACTCACCACCTGAGCCGGCCCCTTCACCTTCCCCGCACCTTGTCCGGCCTGGCCGGTCGCGAACGGGCCAGGACTCACACCCACGGGAGTTTGGCATGACTACAACAATCGAGCCCGCTGTCGACGTCGAGCCCACGGACTCGGCCGAAACGGGTATCGAGACACTCGGATACGCGAACCGGTTCGCGGTATGGGATTCGGAGTTCCGCTACGACGGACGCATCCGCGTCCCCGCGGGCGTCAAGATCAGCAAGGTCGAGTACGCCTACTACGGCCGGGACGACAAGAACTACATCACCGCCGTCGTCGTGCCGCGAGGCCAGATGGGCATCAACCAGGAGTACGAGATCGTCGACCTCACGTTCCTGGAGGACTCCGACGTCATCACGTTCACGCTGCGCGGCGACCTCAACGTCGACGCCGCCCCGGAGAAGGGGCAGTACAGCCGCACGTACCAACTCGGCGTGCGTCTCAGCCTCAACGACGGCACCACCCGCACCACCCACGTGCCGGTGGAGGTCCTGTGGCCCCACTACAACGCGGACCAGGGGTACGCCGGGCGGCCGTTCGTCCGCCTGCCCTACGACACGGGCTGGGGCGGAACCCCCAACAGCCAGGCCGGGTTCGGGTACGTGTCCGACAACGGCTACGTCGCCGAGAAGCTCATCGTCGACCTGGTCAATCCCCGACAGGGCATCAAGGACGTGGCCAGCAACTACAGCGACCACGTGTACTGGCAACTGCTCCACGAGGACGGCACGCCCTCCCACCTCACCCCCGACCCGGTCAAGCTCAACGTCAAGGGTCACCAGGGCGGTGGCACCGGCGACAAGAAGATCCTCGAAGCCCTCAACCTGAGGGACGCCGGCGACAAGCCCGGGTACTACCGGTTCCTGGTCTGGCCGCAGTCCATCGACACGGCCAGCGGCAAGACCAGCATCCTCAGCTGGGACCGCAACAAGCTCGAAGACGCCTTCCAGATCGGCAGCATCTACTACCGCTACACCGCCACCGGCGCGACCGGCGCCCGCTTCGACGTGGTCCCGGGCGGCCCGCCGGACGTGAAGCTGTCCGCCGACGGCCCCGTCGGCTACCCCGGAGTGCGGCTCAGCACCGACGACGGCCCCGTCCCCGTGCACGACGTCCAGGTCGCCCTGCCCCCGGGCATGGGACTGGCGTTCGTCGCGGAAGGCAACCCCGGCTACATGCTGACCGTGCTCGACGCCGACGGAGCAGCGAAGCACTACCGCGGGCAGCTCTCCGCCGACGGCCAGACACTCACCTTCTCCAAGGTCAACCTGGCCCTCGCCGGCAAGTCCTCGAACTCCATCGCGTTCGTCGCGGTCAGGGCGACCGACCCCAACGCCACCGGCCGTACCTCGCTCACCTTCCAGGTGGGAAGCCAGAGCAGCCGGAGCACCCCCATCGAGGTCGGAGCCGGCTGACCCGTCACCGTCCGAGCCGCCCGCGCCTGGTCCCTCCCACCGGGCCGGGCGGCCTCGGCAGACCACCCGCGAACGCGGACCCGACAAGCTGCCCAGGGTGTCCGCCACAGACGGCCGGCCTCGGGTGTGCCTTGATCTCCCGGTCGACCACCAACCGCCACCCGGACGCATTCGCCTGCACGACTACGGTTTCCGCAAGGTGTGCGGTGCGGACAACGCCGACGACCGCGGCCGACGTCATCGAGGGAGGGAGCGATGCCGGTCAGCCGAACCCGGTGGCCGGCTCGGTCGAGTACCGTTTCATCGCATCGATGCTGGCCTGTGGCGTCAGCTGTCGGCCGTCGGTGAGCGCGTCCCGAAGGTCTCGTCGACCGGAACGACCGCCGCTGGTTCCCGTTCCCACAGGGAACCGACCCCAACTGGCAGGCGTACTGGAACGGCGGCAGACCGCGCGAGGGACCTGTGGTGCGCGCCGTCCACGAATGCCTGCAGGCCGTGCTGTGGAACGGAACGGTCGGCCTGGCCCCGCCCGGACACGACTCGCCCACGGAGTTGGCCGTGGTACCGCTCATCGACATGGCGCCGAGCCGAGGAAGGGGGCCTGGAGGATGGCGTAACTGTAGTGGCGTTCGGTGTCGTTGAAGTCGACGAGGCGTTCGACGATGATCTCGCCCTCGGTGTTCTTCAGCCGTCGGACCCGGCCGCCTTCGAGCGGGGTGCTCTCGGGGATGTAGGGGAGCCAGTCGGGCAGGGCGTCGAAGCCGCCGATGAGGCTCCAGACCTTCTCGGGCGAGGCGGGGACGATGCGGCTGACGGATGTCGAGGCCATGGGGCTTCTCCGGATGGTGGTGCTGGCGTGGGGGGTCGAGGGTTCGGGCGACGGTGCCGGTCAGGCACCGTCGGGCAGCGGGGCGGCCGGGCTGACCAGGCCCGCGGCGCGCAGGTCGGTCCAGAAGGCGGCCGGGATGATCACGGAGACCGGACCGCCGTCCGTGCCGAGCGCCCGGCCCTGGCCGCCGAGGTCCGCTCCGACGCCATGCAAGTGATCACGCTGGCCACCTGATGCGGGCCTGATCAGGCGCTTGAGCAGGGGTGCGGCCGCACGGTTCTCCGCCAGCCGGCGCCGCTCCTGTTCGTCCGGCTCCAGCCCGGGACACAGCTCATCGAACATCGCCGGCACGCCGTCACTCATCGCCGCCGGACAGCACACCCGTTCACGGCGGTCCCACTTCCGGCAAGTTCTTGGGCCATCCGTCACGACACCGCCGGCTGCGCCGTCTCGGTCACCCCCTAGGGACCATGGCCGTCGGCGTCCGGGCACCTGCCCATCCGCCGACGAAGATCCCCGGCCCCACCCCGGCCTGGCACCGGTGGGCGTGTCGTCGGTGTCGACCCGTCCCGCATCGGATGTCCGTTGGGCGAGTCCTGCGTGAAACGAGCTTCCGTATGCACCGCTCCGGTAGCCGGACACAGCGATGCCGGGACGGTGACGCGGTGCTCGGACTCGACCCGCGGTGCCCGGCCGGCACGGCGAGAGTCCCATCCGGACAACACTCCGAACGGACGCGGCCGGTTGGTCGTTCCGTCCGACCAGATGTGCACTGGGGGAAGCAGCCCCGCTCGGTGGGCCGCGTGCCGCCCGCAGGGGGCGGACGACCACGGAGAACCCATGAAACGGCACATCAGGACAGTCACCACGCTCGCCTCCACCCTGCTGGTCGCCACCGCGACGGCCGGATGTTCGCACAACGGAGATGAAGGCGGCGCCGGCGTCGCGGAGACCCACAATGCCGCGGACGAACTCGACACCGACGTGGTGCCGGCGGCGACCTCGTCGGCCGACCCCATGGTCGACGTCAAGGACAGCACGTACGGCAAGATGCTGGTCGACGAGAAGGGCAGGACGCTCTACCTCTTCGAGAAGGACACGAAAGACACGTCGCAGTGCGATGACGCCTGCGCCGAGGCGTGGCCGCCCTTCACCGTCAAGTCGACCCCGGGCGCGGGCAACGGGCTGAAGAAGAACCTGCTCAAGACCACCAAGCGGGACGACGGCTCCGAACAGGTGACGTACAACGGGCACCCGCTGTACCGGTTCGCCGAAGACCACAAGGCAGGCGACATCAACGGGCAGGACGTCGACGCCTTCGGTGCCAAGTGGTTCGTCGTCGACCCCGACGGCGAGAAGATCACCACCAAGCCCCGAACGGGCGACGGCGGTTATTGACCTCCAGTCGGTCCGGTCACCAGCGCGTGGAGACAGACTCTACGCGGAGAGGTTGCTCAGGGTGTGGGGGCGCCGTCGGCGGCGCCGGAGAGCGGGCAGCCGACGCTCCCGCCGCGTACGGTGATGACGGCGTCGGCGCAGATGTGTCCCCGTAGCGAAAGGCGGACGGGCCGGACAGGGGTTGTCGCCCCGCCCGGGCCGTCCGCGCTTTCGACACGCGCCCGAAAGTCGCCTCTGCCCTGGTTGTCCCTGAGCACTGCATGGAGAGGGTTCCGGCCGCACGGCCGCGCGACTACCTATTGACCGACCGCATCCCCGCCTCGTCGTACCGCTCCCCCGCCGCCTCCGGCAGCTCCGCGGCGATGCGCGCCAGGTCGTCCTCGGTCAGCTCGACGTCGACCGCTCCTGCGTTCTGTTCCAGGTAGGTGCGGCGCTTGGTGCCCGGGATCGGCACCAGGTGCTCACCCTGGGCCAGTACCCAGGCGACGGCCAGCTGGGCCGGGGTCACCTCCTTCTCGGCGGCGATCTCCTTCACCTTGGCCGCCAGACGCAGGTTCGCCTCCAGGTTGGCGTCCTGGAAACGCGGGTTCTGCCGGCGCCAGTCGTTCGCGTCCAGTTCGTCCGGCGTGGTGAACCTCCCGGCGAGGAAGCCCCGCCCGAGCGGCGAGTACGGCACGAAGCCGATCCCCAGCTCCCGGCAGGCGGGCAGCACCTCGGCCTCCACGTCCCGCGACCACAGCGAGTACTCGCTCTGCACGGCGGTGATCGGGTGCACGGCGTGAGCCCGCCGGATCGTCTCCGCGCTCGCCTCGCTGAGCCCGATGTGCCGCACCTTGCCCTCGGCCACCAGCTCGCCCAGCGCGCCGACGGTCTCCTCGATGGGCACCTTCGGGTCGACCCGGTGCTGGTAGTACAGGTCGATGTGGTCGGTGCCCAGGCGCCGCAGCGAGCCGTGGACCGAGCTGTGCACGTGATCGGCCGAGCCGTCCTGCGGGCCGACGGTGCCGGTGTCGCCCGGTACGGCTTTGTCCATCCGGTAGTTGAACTTGGTCGCGATCACGTACTCGTCGCGGTGGCCCCGGATGGCCTCGCCGACGAGTGACTCGTTGGTGAGCGGGCCGTACATCTGGGCCGTGTCGAGGAAGGTGATGCCGAGCTCGAGGGCGCGCCGGATGGTGGCGATGCCCTCGTCCTCGTCGGCGGAGCCGTAGAACGCGGACATGCCCATGCACCCCAGGCCGATGGCCGACACCTCGAGCTCTCTCAGACTGCGCTTCTGCATGACGTGTGCCGGTTCCTTCCCTGCGTGTTCGTTCGTGGTCCAGCGGCGCGGGAGCCACACGTCCATCCAGCGACGGCCGGCGCCGACCGGCATCCCGAACCGGTGCCGTGTGGCCATCGCCGTCACCGTCGCCGTCACCACGACGCTACGGGCTGAAGTGCACTCCAGCGCAAGCGGCTCGGCGGGCGCTGCGTGCGTGATCTCAGGAGTCCGCCGACCAGACGCCTTGCGCGGGGACCCACGCCTCGGGGCCGGGCGTGGGCACGCGGGGATTGCGCGACCGGATCGGGTCTGTGGGACCGGACCGTCGCCGCAGTCCTCTCAGCGGTCGGCGAGGGTGACGACATCGGCTGGACCGTGTCGGTGGACTCGATCGTCAGAACCCGGCCGCGCAGCATGTTTCGGGGGGAACCCGTGAGTCACCCGGGTGAGGGAAACGTGTTCCCGCGTAGGTGGATCGAGGAGAACAGTCATGTCGAACCCGCAACAGCCCGAGCTGAGGCGCAGCGACAAGGGAGCGGCCACTTCGGAGGACAGTCAGGCCCGTAAGGCGGCCCAGCCCGCCCGCGGGAGCGGCGGCCGTGCCCACGGTACCGACCGCGGCGACAAGGGCGGAGGAGAGGGCGGCGGTACGCCTCCCGAGCAGCAGCCGGACCACCCGGCCTGAGTCCCGCCGCACGGACGAGCGCGAGCCGGGCCCTGCCCCGATGACTGCGCGGCGAGTCCCGACGTCGTCGGGCAGTCGGCCGCGCACCACCGTCATCGGGTGGACGGCCGCGCTACGCGCCCGGGCGGCGATCGCTCGTCTTCCCGGCAGTACGCGACCTGCGGAATCATGGCCGGCTCCGCTCGGCGTCGGAGCCGAAAGGGCTGCCACCACCGGGACCGCGCGGTGCCGCCGGAACCGGCGACCCACTCGGTGAGTACGCCGTTCCGGCCCGCGCGGGCCGCCGCTTCCGTAGCATGGAGGCATGATCCTCAGCCGACGCCGCACCACCGCCCCGCGGTTCTGTGTGCTCGTCCTCCACGGCTGTTGTTGATCCCCGACGAGTGATCCGCGCCGCGCGGTCCCCGTCCACCCGCCGGGTGGGCTCGCCGCGCCGGTGCCGAGCGCCGCCCCAGGGCCACTCACCGCCCCGGGCCTTCCACCTCGATCTCCGCGTCCCCGACGCACCGTCCTCCCTCCGGCGAGGGCCGTGCTGCGGGCGAAAGGCAGGCCGCCATGCGTATTTCCGAAACCGCTCACGACCGCCGCAGACTCCGCCAGTGGCTGGCCGGCGAGGCACGCGCCGACGGCGTCGCCCGCCGCGACATGCTCCGCCTCCTCGCGGCCGTGGGACTCACCGGCGCCGCCGCCGCGGCGCCGGGCCCCCTCGCACGGTCCGCCGACCGGGCCGTGACCACGGCCGGGATCATCAAGCCCCTGCCCGAGGCGTGGTTCACCGTCCGCGGCACCAACGCCGAGACCCGGTTCGCCGCCCTCGCCGGAACCGGGTACCACACCCCCAACGAGCGCTTCTTCGTCCGCAACCACACCACGACGCCCGTCCTCGACGCCGCCGACTGGTCGCTCACCGTCTGGGGTGACGGCCTCCGCCACCGCCGCCGGGTCGAGTTCTCCCTCGACGACCTGAAGGCCTTCCCGGCCGTCTCGCACAGCGCGTTCGTGGAGTGCGCGGGCAACGGGCGCAGCCTGTTCACCACCCAGCAGGGTCAGTCCGTCAGCGGCACCGCCTGGACGCTCGGCGCGATCGGCGCCGCCCGCTGGCGCGGCGTCCGCCTCGCCGACGTCCTCAGGCGGGCCGGTCTGGACCGGTGCGCAGTGGACGTCATGCCGCGTGGTCTCGACGCCCCCTACGTCACCGCCGACGGCACCGACCTCGGCCGGGTCCGCCGTCCGCTGCCGCTCTCCAAGGCCCTCGACGACGTCCTGCTCGTTCACGAGATGAACGGCGAACCCCTGCCACCCGATCACGGGCACCCCGTCCGGCTTCTGGTGCCGTCCTGGATCGGTGTCGCCTCCATCAAGTGGATCGGCGACGTCGAGGTGGCGGCGCAACCCCTCTACTCCCCCTGGAACACCGACTTCTACCGGCTCTTCGGAAACGCCCATCCGGCCGACGGCAGCGCCCCGCTGACCCGGCAGACCGTCAAGAGCGCCTTCGAGCTGGACCGGGACGCGAACCTGTCCGCCGGCACCGCGCACCGGCTCACCGGGCGGTCCTGGTCCGGGACCGGGGGCGTCGTCCGGGTCGAGGTCAGTACGGACGGAGGCACCACATGGGGCGAGGCCAGGCTGCACGACCGGCCGCGCCGGGACGGCTGGGTCCGCTGGTCCATCCGGTGGCGGCCGTCGGCCCCCGGCCCCTGCATCCTGCTGGCCCGGGCCACCGACAGCACCGGACGGACCCAGCCGGACACCACCGCCGCCAACACACAGGGCTACCTCTTCGACGCAGTCGTCCGACACCCGGTGCGTGTCGTTTGAGAGCGACGAGGCGATTCCGTGCCTGGGTGATCACTCCGATGTGGACCACCCAGCCCGGCACGTGGCACGTGGCGAGCGTTGCCTGCTGCGGCATCAGGGCCCGTGTGACACGTGACCTCGCCGACTGGGGCCTGTGTCAACTGGTGGACGGGTGCCGGGGGTGTGGCCGAACGTGCGGCGGTAGACGTCGATGAAGGTGCTGGCGGAGGACCAGCCGCAGCGGTGGGCGACGGCGGTGACGGAGGTGTCCTCGGCCAGAAGGATCAGGGCGTGGTGGAGCCTGATCTGGGTGCGCCACTGGGGGTAGGTGAGGCCGAGGTCGTCGCGCAGACGGCGGGAGAGGGTGCGGGCGCCGGCGCCGATCTGGCGTCCCAGGTCGTCGAGCGTGCGGTTGTCGGCCGGGTCGGTGCGCAGGATGTCGTGCAGTTCGCGGAGCAGGGGGTCGGTGGGGACGGGCAGATGAAGGGGCTGCTCGGGGGAGACGGTGAGCTGGTCGAGCATGACGGCGCGCAGGCGGTGGTGGCGTGGGCTGTCGTTGTCGGGGTCGCGGGTGTAGGCCACGATGAGTTCGCGCAGGAGGGGGCTGACGGCAAGGACTGCTGGTTCGTCCAGGCCGAGAGGGTTTTCGGTGGTGGGCAGGCCGACGAGGTGGAGGTCGAGTTCACCGTGTGCCTGATGCTGGTGGACGGTGCCGGCGGGGATCCAGAGCGCCCGGGTGGCGGGGGCGATCCAGGAGCCGGCGTCGGTGGTCACTGCGATGATGCCGCGGCTGGCGTACGCGATCTGGTGGTCGTCGTGGCGGTGCGCGTCGATCTCGCCGCCGGAGGCCAGGCGCTGGGTCCGGGTCGGCGCGACAGGAGCGTGGCGGATTTCCTGCATCACCTGTCAATCTATCGAAAGTGCGACACCGAGTGCATCTCCCAGCATGGGTGGAGTGCGAAGGAATACATCGATCTTGCTGCTGGCCGTGGGGCACGCCTGTGTCGACATCTATCAGGGTGCCGCCGCGGCGCTGATCCCGTTCTTCGTGGCCGAACGGGACTACACCTACGCGGTCGCTTCCGGCATCGTGCTGGCCGCGTCCCTGCTGTCGTCGGTCGCCCAGCCGCTGTTCGGGGTGCTCACCGACCGGTGGGCGATGCCGTGGCTGCTGCCGCTCAGCACCGTGCTGGGCGGGGTGGGTATCGCGCTCAGCGGCCTGAGCGGCTCCTACGGGCTCACGCTGTTCTTCGTCGCTGTCTCCGGTGTCGGCGTGGCCGCCTACCACCCGGAGTCGGCCCGTGTGGCCCGGCTGGCCAGCGAAGGCAGTCACAGCGCGATGGGCTGGTTCTCCCTCGGTGGCAACATCGGCTTCGCGCTCGCCCCGCTCATGGTGGCGGCCGCGATCGGACGCGGTTCCCTGCACTGGACGCCCGTACTCGTCCTGCCTGCTCTTGCCGGCGCCGCTCTGTGCGTGCCCGTCCTGCGGATGCTCGCCCGGCCCCACACCGGCGTGGCCACGACGCCGGTGCCCCGTGGCGCGGACGACGTGGCCTCGTTCGTGAAGCTGTCCCTGGCGGTCGTCTTCCGCTCCATCGTGTTCACCGGCCTGAGCACCTTCGTCTCCCTCTACGCCCAGCAGCGCATGCACGGCAGCACCACTGCGGGCACCGTCGCCCTGTTCCTGCTGTTCCTCGGCGGCGCCGTCGGCTCGGTCCTTGGCGGCTCCCTGGCAGGCCGCTACGACCGCGTTCGCGTCTCGCGCTGGTCCTACCTGCTCTCCGTCGCCGCCGTCAGCGGAGTGATCTACGCACCGGGCCCGGCCATGTTCCTCTGCGTGGCCCTCACCTCAACCGGCCTGTACGTCCCCTTCTCCCTCCAGGTCACCCTCGGCCAGGACTACCTGCCCTCCCGCATCGGCACCGCCAGCGGCATCACCCTCGGCCTCACCGTCAGCATCGGCGGCCTCGTCAGTCCCCTGCTGGGGCACCTCGCCGACTCCACCACCCTCCGGACTGCCCTC
This sequence comes from Streptomyces sp. NPDC032940, assembly GCF_040636935.1. Classification (NCBI taxonomy): domain Bacteria; kingdom Bacillati; phylum Actinomycetota; class Actinomycetes; order Kitasatosporales; family Streptomycetaceae; genus Streptomyces; species Streptomyces sp. NPDC032940. The sequence goes on from NZ_JBEZVJ010000019.1 coordinate 130,045, forward strand.
ACCCCCCTGATCGCCATGCCCGCTCTGAGCTGGTTCCTCTTCCGCGTCCTGCCCGAACCCACCGCCCCCGGCCGCCGGGCTGACGCATCCGCGCCCGTATCCGCACGACAAGGCGCGTAGGCCCGCCCGGACCGGCGACTCCACGCACGACCCGCCGGGCGGACGAGAACGTGTCCGAGCGATGAGTATGCATCGAGCGGGGGAAGCCGGGACGGCCCGGTGCGGGTCGGGAGGCGGGACGACGAGGCAAGCCGTGCAGGCGACGCCGGGCGGTTGGTGACCCCGACGACTGCGCCGGCATCAGCACCTTCACCAGCGAGCCGCCGTCCCGACCCCGGCTGGCCCCCCGGCCGGGGAACGAGTGGTCGCGCCTGGCGCGTTCGCCGCACGCCCCGGTGTGCGGGTCGCGCAGCGTGGGGAGGGCGGACGGGCTGTCTGCGGTCGGTGTTCGCGTCGCCAGCGGGTGGCTGGGGCGGATTCGTAGTGCCGTGTGGTGCAGGCGGGGGGAGTAGGTGGAGACGGGCGCCGTCGAGGTCTTCGAAAGACCGGTGGTGGTTGCCGTCACCGTCGTCACGTAGGCAGACCGCGGGTTTCGGGACTTACGGTGGCAGGGTCATGGGGCCGGGCGAGGCTTGGGGCATTCTGTCTGAGGTTCCGGTGCTCTGGAAGGCACGGCCCAGCGGGTCGTTGGAGGGGAGGAGGTGCGTGAGTCCTGTGATCAGTCTCCGGGAGCATCAGGTGACCCAGAAGACGAGCGTTCGCGAATGGGTCAGGCTGTTTGCAAGAGCGTCTGTTCCTCCGCAGGGAGCGCGGGGAACGCTGGTGTCCGCCACCGGGTCCGGCAAGACGATCACGGCTGCCGCGAGCGCGCTGGAGTGCTTCCCCGGCGGACGGATCCTGGTGACCGTGCCGACCCTGGATCTGCTCGTGCAGACCGCCCAGGCGTGGCGGGCCGTCGGTCATCGCTCCCCGATGGTGGCGGTGTGCTCGCTCGAGAACGATGCCGTCCTCACCTCGCTGGGGGTGCGCACCACCACCAACGCGGTCCAGCTCGCGCTGTGGGCGGGGTCCGGTCCGGTCGTCGTGTTCGCCACCTACGCCTCGCTGGTGGACCGTGAGGACATCGACGCACCGGCCGGTCAGCGGTGGGTCCGCGGGCCGCTGGAAGCCGCTCTGGCGGGCGGGGCACGGCTCTACGGGCAGCGGATGGCGGGCTTCGACCTCGCCATCGTGGACGAAGCCCACTCGACCGCTGGTGAGCTCGGCAGACCGTGGGCGGCGATCCACGACAACGAGCGGATCCCCGCCGGCTTCCGGCTCTACCTCACCGCCACGCCGCGCATCCTCGCCTCTCCCCGTCCGCAGCGGGGCGCGGCCGGCCAGGAGGTGGATGTCGCCAGCATGGCCGACGACCCGGACGGCACGTACGGTCCGTGGCTCGCCGAGCTCGGCCTCTCGGAGGCCATCGAGCGGGGCATCCTCGCCGGATTCGAGATCGACGTCCTGGAGATCCGCGATCCCTCCCCCGTCCTGGAGGAGTCCGCGGAGGCGCGGCGGGGCCGGCGTCTGGCGCTTCTGCAGACCGCACTGCTGGAACATGCGGCGAAGTGGAACCTCAGGACCGTCATGACGTTCCATCAGAAGGTCGAGGAGGCGGCCGCCTTCGCGGGGAAGCTGCTGGAGACGGCCGCCGAGCTGTACGCGGGGGAAATGCCGGCGGAGTCCGACGAGAGGGTGGAGGGGCTGCCCGCGTCGTCGATCGGTGCGGAGCCGTACGAGCTGGAAGCCGGCCGGCACGTGCCGCCGGACCGGGTCTGGTCGGCATGGTTGTGCGGGGACCACCTCGTGTCCGAGCGGCGCGAGGTACTGCGGCAGTTCGCCAACGGCGTCGACTCGGCCGGCCGCAGGGTGCACCGGGCGTTCCTCGCCAGTTGTCGCGTCCTGGGGGAAGGCGTGGACATCACCGGCGAGCGGGGGGTCGAGGCCGTGTGCTTCGCGGACACCCGCGGATCGCAGGTGGAGATCGTGCAGAACATCGGCCGGGCTCTGCGGCTCAACCGTGACGGTTCCTCCAAGGTGGCGCGGATCATCGTGCCCGTCTTCCTCGAACCCGACGAAGACCCCACCGACATGATCGCCTCCGCGAGCTTCAAGCCGCTCGTGGCCGTCCTCCAGGGGTTGCGCTCGCACGACGAACGACTCGTCGAGCAGCTCGCCTCACGTGCCCTCACCAGCGGCAGGCGCAGGGTCCATGTCCAGCGTGACGCGGAGGGGCGGATCGTCGGGAGCAGTGGCGCCGGTGACGGCGGGCGGGAGGAGCCGGGCGGCTCGGGTGGCGCGGTCGAGTCCGCGCTGTTGCACTTCTCCACGCCCCGGGATGCGGTCACGGTCGCGGCGTTCTTGCGGACTCGGGTCTACCGGCCGGAGTCGCTGGTGTGGCTCGAGGGCTATCAGGCGTTGCTGCGGTGGCGCAGGGAGCGCGGGATCTCCGGTCTTCACGCCGTTCCTTATGACGTGGAGACGGAGGTGGGGGTGACGAAGGCGTTTCCGCTGGGACGATGGGTGCATCAGCAGCGGAAGGCGTTGCGGGCCGGGGAGCTGGAGGATCGGCGCCGGAAGCTTCTGGATGCGCCGGAGGCAGGAATGGTCTGGGAGCCGGGCGAGGAGGCCTGGGAGACGAAGCTGGCGGTGCTGCGTTCCTACCGGCGGGCCACGGGGCACCTGGCGCCGCGGCAGGATGCGGTGTGGGGAGACGCCGAGGGCGAGCTGGTCCCGGTCGGGCAGCACATGGCCAACCTCCGGCGAGCGGGCGGCCTGGGGAAGGACCCCGGGCGGGCGGCTGCGCGTGCGGCCCAGCTGAGCGCCATCGACCCCGACTGGAACTGCCCCTGGCCCCTGGACTGGCAGCGCCACTACCGGGTTCTCGCGGATCTGGTCGATGCCGATGGTCATCTTCCCGACATCGCGCCCGGTGTCTTCATGGACGGCGATGACATCGGGCGCTGGCTGAGGCGGCAGACTGGGCCCGTCGCCTGGAGACAGCTGTCCCCCGAGCAGCGGGAGCGGCTGTCCGGGATCGGTGTGGGGCCCGCGCAGGCGCCGTCTCCGGTCCCTGCGGCCGGGCGCGCGAAGAGGGGGTCGGGCAAGGCTCAGCAGGCGTTCCAGCGGGGGCTGGCAGCACTGGCGCAGTGGGTCGAGCGGGAGGGGCAGCGGCCGGTGCCGCGAAAGGCGATCGAGGTTCTGCCCGACGGGACGGAGACGAAGCTGGGCGTCTGGGTGTCGAACACCCGGTCGCGGCGCGACAAGCTCACCGGCGAGCAGGTGCGGGCACTGCGGGAGCTGGGGATGGAGTGGGTGTAGCCGGCGCGGCTCGGCTCGCCGGTTCGCCCCGGGGGTTCGCTGCCGGAGGTGCTTCGCCTGGGACGTCTGGTGGTGGTTCCCGATCCGTCTGGTCCGCAGCCACAGCAGCCTGTGCTGCGTCGGCCAGTGGTGGTGGTGCTGAGGCGGGGGCGGGCTGCCGGTGCCGGCACGACAGTCTCGGCGTGCGTTCGGGTCCGTACGGCCTTATCAGGTGCGGCTGTGCGCGCGTGGCTCTCCCCGGGCTGCTGTGGGGGCAGTGGCCCGGGGAGGCTGGGGGTTGTCGGGGGTGGTGTCAGTGGTGGAGGCCGGGCTGGTAGGAGCCCGCGGGCAGCTGGACGGTGATGTTCAGGCGGTTGGCCGCGTTCATGAAGGCGATCAGGGCCACCAGGGCGGAGAGCTGGTCCTCGGGGTAGTGCTTGGCCGCCGTGTCCCAGATCTCGTCGCCGACGCCGCCCGCGCCCTCTCCGATACGGGTGGCTTCCTCGGCGAGTGCCAGCGCGGCGCGCTCGGCGTCCGTGAAGACCGTCGCCTCCCGCCAGGCGGCCACCAGGTGCAGGCGCACCGCGGACTCGCCGGCCGCGGCGGCGTCCTTGGTGTGCATGTCGATGCAGGCCGCGCAGCCGTTGATCTGGCTGACACGCAGGGCCACCAGTTCCTGGGTCGTGGCCGGCAGCGGCGAGGCCTTGACGGCCTTGCCCGCACCCATGAGGTGCTTGAGGACATCGGCGGTGGCCGGGCTGGCGGCGAGGTTGAGTCGTGCCTCCATGGCGGTGGTCCTTCCGTTGTGGTGCATGTTCACACTCATGGGACGAAATGGGCCATACCGCCTGTGACACGGGCGAATGTGACGTACGTCACTCTCGGGGATCCGGGTGTGGCGCAGCACCCGGCCGCCCGGCCACGGACACCGCTCCACACAGCGCCCCCCCCGGGGCGCGTCACGGCAGTTCCGTCTGTGCGGGCTGCCGCACCCGGCTCGTCCAGGGCCGCCATCCGCCCAGCCGTCCGATTTACGCGGAACGAGGCGTTCGGCGTAGACATGCCCACGCATTCGGCTACTGTGGCCGTCAGCCGCGGGGGCGGTCTGCCTGTCGCGGTGGCCGAGCCACCAGGGGGATCGAGTGAGCAACAAGAGTGTGTCCGTCAGTCGGCGGTCGAAGGTGACGATGACGGTCGGGGCCCTGGCCATGACCACCGGCCTCACGCTGGGAGGCGCCTCACCCGCATCCGCCGGCGAAGGCGCGCACGCGTACGCTCCGGGGAAGGCCGCGTTCGGGCAATTCGTCGACGTCGGTGACAAGTTCAGGATCAAGGACACCCAGATGGACGGCTTCGCCGTCTACATCAAGTACGTCACCGGCAACGGCAAGTCGGGCACCATCAAGAACACGCTCGGGTACGGCAAGTGGCGCTCCGAGACCGTGGCCCTGCCCGAGGGCACGCACGTCGCCTTCAACGTGTGCGTAGCCGACATCGGCGCCGACTCCTGCAGCACCATCAAATCGGCCGTGGCCTGACCTGCCCATCCTTGGGGCCGGGCCATACCTCATGGTGGCCGGGCGGATGCTTCACCCGGCCGGCGTCGACCGAAGTCCTGGCCCAGGCGCGGGTGCGGGACGTGTCGGCCGAGGCTTCGCCGGAAAAGGTTTGGCCGACGGGCGGCGGGCGCTGCTAGATTCACGGAGGCCGTGCGAGAGAACGAGGAGGTGGTACCTGTGAACACAGTATCGACATGGGTGCTCCCCTCCAGGGTCACGGTCGGGCGATAGGCAGGTCGTCCGGGAGCGCCGTTCAGTGCACTCCCGAAAGGTACGACCATGCTTTTCACTTCCGAGCAGCGCCTCGACGACGGCGTCCTCGAACGTGAGTTCACCCTCGGTGAGATTCCCGGCTTCCTGTGGACGCCCGAGGCCGCATCCGCTTCCGCACCCGTGCCACTGATCCTGCTCGGCCACCCCACGCTCGGGCTGCGCACGATGTACCCCCGGCTGGTGGCCCGGGCCCTGCACTCCGCGGCGGAGGGCTTCGCCACGGCCACCATCGAGCTTCCCGGAAGCGGTGACCGGCCCAGCTGGCCCGCTCTCGACCGGGCCCGCGCCGACGTGCGCCGGGCGATGCGGGCCGGCGAGCCGGTCAGCGACGAGATGGTCGACGCCCTCGTCCTCCCGCTGGTCGACAAGGCGGTCCCGGAGTGGCAGACCGCGCTCGACGTCCTTCTGTCGCTGCCCGAGATCGGCGGTCCGGTCGGGTACTCGGGGGGAGTGATCTCCATCGGGATCCGGCTGGCGGTGGTCGAGCCGCGCATCAGGGCCGCCGGTCTGTTCGCGGGGAGCCTCGTGCCCCGCGTCATGTTCGAGGAGGCCCGGCAGGTCACCGTGCCGCTGCATGTCCTGCTGCAGTGGGACGACGAAGGCAACGACCGTCAAGCGGCCCTGGACCTGTTCGACGCCTTCGGTTCCGAGGAGAAGTCCCTGCACGCCAACATGGGCGGGCACACCGGCGTCCCGCAGTTCGCAGGCGAGGCCGCGGCCCAATTCTTCACACGCCACCTGAAGTGAGGCCGGGTCCGGGCGGAACTGTGGACGGCGCTTTCTGATTCGGCCGTCACTTGCTGTGCGTAGGGCCCCTGTTGAGCACCGGGGCAGGGGCCCTCTCTGACTCGCTCGGCCACCTCGCGGCGCGTCAGACGGCGCTCTCCCGAACAGGGTCCCGGGCGTCCGGGGCGTCCGGGGGCTCGGCCGTGGCTGTGGCGCGCAGCGCCGCCTCGACCCGGCTGTTGCTGGTCATGGTCGCGGTGACGGTGGTCATGGTGAGGAGGAGGCCGGCCGCCGTGCAGAGCGGGGCGCGTACGTCGTAGGCGGTGGCCAGCCAGCCGCCGAGGACGGCGCCGAACGGGGCGGCGCACATGGCGAGCATGCGGGAGGTGGAGGCGACCCGGCCCATCAGGTGAGTGGGGACGATCGCCTGTCGGAGGGAGGGGCCGAGCACCATCGTGGCGCCCATGCCCGCGCCGCAGACGGCGAGCGCGAGGGCGGCGACGTACGGGTTCGGGGCGGCGGCGAGGCCCAGGACGGCGAGTCCCTCGGCTGCGGCCGTGCAGGTCAGTGCCGTGCCGGTGCCGAGTCGCCGGCCGAGGAAGGATGCGATGCCCGCGCCGAGCAGGCCGCCGGTGGCCTCCGCCGTCAGAAGCAACCCGAAGCCGAAGGTACCGACCCCGAGCCGGTCGTGCGCGAAGAGGGCGAGTACCGTCTCCACGGCGAGGAAGGCGATGTTCCCGACCGCCGGACGCAGCGCGAGACCGAGGAGCAGGCGGTCCCCGAACACATACGAGGCGCGGGAGCGCTTCTGCCCCGCGCGTGAACGCTGGCGTGCCCGCTTCTACAGGGTCAGGCCCCGCTCGAGCACCGCGAGGGCCCGCTCGACCATCTCCGGAAGATCGTCCTCCTGGCTGTGGTCACCCCACAGCACCTGGTGGAACCCGCCCATGACGGCGCCGACGACGACCCTCAGTTCGAGGTCGTCCTCCGGGCGACCGGTGCGCTCGGCGAGCACCGCGCACGAGGCCGCGACCATGGTGTCCCGCGTCTCCCGCACCAACGCCCGGACCGCGGGCCCCTCGCTCACCAGCTTGCGCCGCCGGCCGTACTCGGTGCTCACGTCGTCGCTCAGGGCGCGCACCATGCCCGTGACCGACTCCCGCAGGGCGACGATCGGAGGTTCGTCGGCGGAGCGGGCGCGGAGCAGTTCGATGCTGGACTCGCGTAACTGTCCGTCAGGACGATGTGTTCCTGCTGGGGAAGTACCGGAAGACGGTGCTCGGCGACACTTCGGCCGCCGCGGCGATCTGCTCGATGGTCGTGTTGTCGTAGCCCCGCTCGTCGAGCAGCCGGCGGGCTGCCTCCCGGATGGCCCGGCTGGTGCGCAGCTTCTTCCGTTCGCGCAGGCCGGGGGCGTCAGGGTCTCCGCCCCGGCCCGCTCCCCCCGCCTCCTTCGCCTCCTCCCCCTTGCTGTTCGGCAGCTTGAAGACGCTGAGGACGGCCCTTCAGGGCTTCGCCGCCGACCGGTGTCCCGGCCGCCGCACCGGCGGCAACTGCTGACGGTGCGGCGGGGGTGGTGTGTTCAGGCGGTGCCGTTCAGCGGGGTGATGCGGGCGAGTGAGCCGGTTTCCAGGGCGGTCCACAGGGCGCCGTCGGGGCCGACGGTGATGCCGTGCGGTTCGGAGCGCGGTGTGGGCAGGTCGTGGACGGTGACGGAGCCGTCGGGGGTGATCGTGCCGACGCGGTTGCCGCCCCATTCGGTGAACCAGGCGGTGCCGTCGCCGTGGACGGTGACGGCGTGCGGCCGGGCGGCGCGGTCGGGCAGCGGGAACTCGGTGATCCGCCCGTCCGGAGTGATCCGGCCGATCTGCCCGGCGGCGATCTCGGCGAACCAGAGCGCTCCGTCGTGGCCCGCCGCGATCCCGACGGGCGCGGCGGCCTCGGTCGGCAGGGGGTGGAGCGTGACGGCACCGTCCATGCCGATCCGCCCGAGGGAGTTGGCCTGATTGAGGGTGAACCACATCCCCCCGTCGCCGCCGGCGGTGATCGCCGAGGGGAACGCGCCCGTGACGGGCAACGGGAACTCGGTGACACGGCCGTCGAGGGTGATGCGGCCGACGCGGTCGGCGGCGGTCTCGGTGAACCAGAGCGCGCCGTCGGGTCCCGCCGCGATGCCGAAGGGCCCGCAGCCGGGTGTGGGCAGGCCGAACTCGTCGATCACGCCGGCGGTGGTGATGCGTCCGATCCGGTCCGCCCGGTACTCGGTGAACCACAGCGCGCCGTCCGGGCCGGGGGTGATGACGGTAGGCCCGCTGTCGGGGGCGAGGCGGTGGCTCGTCGGCTCCCCGCCGGGGACGAGGCGGCCGATCCGGCCGCTGTGGACGAGGGTGAACCACAGGGCGCCGTCCGGTCCCGTGGTGAGGGCGTAGGGTCCGGCCGCACTGTCGGCCACGGTGTGCTCTTCGATGGATACCTGGGGCACGTGGTTCAAAGGGACTTCCCCTGTCCGTGCGCGGTGGCGATGCGTTCGATGTCGGCCGGGGTTCCGGCCATGATGGTGCGGGCGTGTTCGGTGACCAGGTCGGCCGGCCAGTCCCACCAGGCGGCACGCCGCAGCCGTTCGACGTCGGCGTCGTCGAAGCGCTGCCTGATGGGCCTGGCCGGGTTGCCGCCGACGATCGTGTAGGGCGGGACATCGGCGGTGACCACGGCGCCGGCCGCGATGATGGCGCCGTCGCCGATCCGTACGCCGGGCATGACGGTCGCCCGGTAGCCGAACCAGACGTCGTT
>NZ_JBEZVJ010000020.1:0-127600 GCF_040636935.1 Streptomyces sp. NPDC032940
ACCCCGAGGGACTCCAGCAGCCGGAACAACGCCACCTCGACGGCGAACAACGCCGGCTGCGTGAACTCCGTACGATCCAGCAGCCCAGCCTCCGGTGAACCCTCCGCCGCGAACAGCAGGTCCTTCAGCGAACGATCCAGCAGACCATCAAGCCGGACGCATACCTCGTCCAAGGCCTCAGCGAACACCGGGTAGACAGCGGCCAACTCCGCGCCCATACCGGCCCGCTGAGCACCCTGCCCGGTGAACAAGAAGCCCGTCTTACCGAACACGGGCCGCCCCGTGACGACACCCGCAGCCGGCTGCCCACCAGCAAGAGCCGACAGCCCCGCCAGCAGACCATCCCGATCGCTGGCGGTCACCACCGCACGCTCGTCGAACTGCACCCTCGACATCACCGCCGAGAACGCCACATCCACCACATCCAGCCCCGCACGCGACAGCACATGCGACCGCAGCCGCTCCGCCTGCCCGAGCAGCGCAGCCCCGCTCTTACCCGACACCACCACCGGCACCACCGGAACCACCAGGTGCTCAGTGCCCGAGGGCTCTGGCAGGACAACGGGCTCCTCCTGCGGAGCCTCTTCCAGAATCAGGTGCGCGTTCGTCCCGCTGACGCCAAAGGAGGACACACCCGCACGGCGCGGCCGTTCCCCGTCAGCAGGCCACTGCACGGGATCGGTGAGCAGGGCGATGTCGCCTGCGGTCCAGTCGACGTGCGGCGAGGGCTCGTCCACGTTCAGCGTGCGCGGCAGCACCCCGTGCTGCATCGCCTTCACCATCTTGATCACACCCGCCACACCCGCCGCAGCAGACGTATGACCGATGTTCGACTTGATCGACCCCAGCCGCAGCGGACCATTCACCCGCTCCTGGCCATACGTCGCCAGCAGCGCCTGAGCCTCGATCGGGTCACCAAGCCGGGTCCCCGTGCCATGGCCTTCGACGGCATCCACGTCGGCGGGGCTCAGACCGGCATTCGCCAGCGCCTGGCGGATCACCCGCTCCTGCGACGGCCCGTTCGGCGCCGTCAGACCGTTGCTCGCACCGTCCTGATTGACCGCACTACCCCGCACCACCGCCAGCACCCGATGCCCGTTGCGCCGCGCATCCGACAGCCGCTCGACCACCAGCAGACCGAGCCCGTCCGAGAACCCGGTCCCATCCGCACCCGCCGCATACGACTTGCACCGCCCGTCCGGAGCAAGACCACGCTGCCGGCTGAACTCCTGCAACAGGAACGGCCCCGCCATCACCGTCACACCACCCACCAGGGCAAGCGAGCATTCCCCAGACCGCAGCGCCTGGGACGCCATGTGCACCGCGACCAGGGACGACGAGCACGCCGTATCCACCGTCACAGCCGGACCCTCGAACCCGAAGCTGTACGCGATACGCCCCGAGACGACACTCGACGTCGTCCCCGTCAACCGGAACCCCTCGGCCTCCGGGGGCATCGAGCCGCTGAAGTCAGGTGAAGTGCCGTAGTCCATCGGCATCACGCCGGCGAAGACCCCGGTGTCGCTGCCCCGCAGCGAGGCCGGGTCGATCCCGGCGTCCTCCAGGGCCTCCCACGCGGCCTCCAGCAGCAACCGCTGCTGCGGGTCCATCGCCGTCGCCTCACGCGGACTGATCCCGAAGAACCCGGCGTCGAACTCGCCGATGCCGTTCAGGAAGCTGCCGCTGCGCATATATATGGTGCCGACACGCTCGGGGTCGGGATCGTACAGGCGCTCCAGGTCCCAGCCCCGGTCGGTAGGCAGCCCCGAGACCGCATCGCGGCCCTCGGCCACCAGCCGCCACAGCTCCTCCGGCGACGTCGCCCCACCCGGATAACGGCACGCCATACCCACGATCGCCAACGGTTCATCGGCTTGGGCACGTTGTGACCTGGGTCCGAGCTCGGCCGCCGGGTCGGGCCCGTCGATCTCCGAGAGCAGCAGACGGGCGATCGCGGAGGAGGTGGGATGGTCGAAAACCAGGGAGGTAGGCAGGTGGAGACCCGTCGCCTCCATGAGCCGGTCACGCAGTTCCACTCCCGCCAGGGAGTCGAAACCGAGATCTTTGAAGACCCGGGAAGGGGCGATCCCCGTACCGGAAGGCTTACCGATCACCGCGGCCACCTGCGCGAGGACCAGGTCGAGCACGGCCTGCTCACGCTCGGCCTCCGGGACACCGTCCAGCCGCTGCACCAGCACACCGGCCAGGGGCTCGGGCCCCGTGGGTTCCGCCGGTCGCTCCCACGCGGCGGCGCCCGGATCAGCAGCCCCCTCGTTCTCGGGCAGCCAGTACCGCTGACGCTGGAAGGCGTAGGTCGGCAGTTCGACGCGCTGAGCACCCGTACCGGCGTAGAAGGCATCCCAGTCGACCGGAAGTCCGGCGATGTGGGCCTGTCCGACGAAGGTGGCGAATGCCTCCGCCTCCGGAACGCGAGCCTTCAGCACCGGAACGAACACCGCGCTCCGGCCGTCGAGGGAGTCCAGGGTTCGACGGGCCGCCGGGGTCAGCACCGCATCGGGACCGACCTCGACGAAGCGCGTGACGCCCTGCTCGGCGAGGGTGCGTACCCCGTCGGCGAAGCGGACTGCCTCACGGACGTGGGAAACCCAGTAACCCGGATCCGTCAGCTCACCGGACACCAACGTGCCCGTCACATTCGACACCACCGGAACCTGAGGAGCGTGGAACGTCAGACTCTGGGCGATGGCCTGGAACTCGTCCAGCATGGGTTCCATCAACGGCGAGTGGAAGGCATGGCTGACCTTCAACCGAGTCGTCTTACGACCGGCCTGCTGCCAGTACGGCAGCCACTCCTCCAACGCGGCCAGCTCACCCGAGACCACCACCGCCGTCGGACCGTTCACCGCACCGACCGACAAACGCCCCTCGAAACCGGCCAGAGACTCGGCCACCTCCGCCTCGGTCGCCTGCACCGCGACCATGCCACCACCGGCAGGCAGCGCACCCATCAGCCGGCCACGCGCGGCGACCAGCGTGCACGCGTCCTCCAAAGACAGCACACCCGCCACATGGGCACACGCCAGCTCACCCACCGAATGCCCCACGAGGACGTCCGGCCGCACCCCGAGGGACTCCAGCAGCCGGAACAACGCCACCTCGACGGCGAACAACGCCGGCTGCGTGAACTCCGTACGATCCAGCAGCCCAGCCTCCGGCGAACCCTCCGCCGCGAACAAAAGCTCCTTCAGCGAACGACCCAACAGGCCGTCCAACCGGACGCATACCTCGTCAAGGGCCTCAGCGAACACGGGATAGACGGCAGCCAGCTCTACGCCCATACCGGCCCTCTGAGCACCCTGCCCAGTGAACAAGAAACCCGTCTTACCGAACACGGGCCGCCCCGTGACGACACCCGCAGCCGGCTGCCCACCAGCAAGAGCCGACAGCCCCGCCAGCAGACCATCCCGATCGCTGGCGGTCACCACCGCACGCTCATCGAACTGCGCCCTCGACATCACCGCCGAGAACGCCACATCCACCACACCCAGCCCCGCACGCGACAGCACATGCGACCGCAGCCGCTCCGCCTGCCCGAGCAGCGCAGCCCCGCTCCTACCCGACACCACCACCGGCACCACCGGCGGAGTGACGCGTGGCTCAGGGCATGGCACGTCGGCAGCAGAGGGGGCGGCGGTGAGTACCACGTGGCAGCAGTTGCCGCCGATGCCCAGCGATGTCACTCCGGCCGTGAGGGGGCGGTCCGTGGTGGGCCACGGCTCGTTGTCCGTCACGACGCGAAGTCCCCACTCGTCCAGGGGGATCTGTGGGTTGGGGCGCTCGAAGTTGAGGCTGGGGACGAGTTCGCGTCGGTCGATGCAGAGGGCGGCCTTGATGAGGCCGGCGATGCCCGCGGCACCCTCCAGGTGACCGATGTTGGTCTTGACCGAGCCAACGGTGAGCGGGCTCGCGGCGGGGCGCGAGGAGGCGAACACGGACGCCAGTGCCCGGGCCTCGATCGGGTCGCCGACGCGGGTGCCCGTTCCGTGGAGTTCGACGTACTGCACCTGGGAAGGGTCGATCCGGGCGTCGGCAAGGGCCTCGTTGATGGTGCGTGTCTGCATGTCGGCGCTGGGGACCGTCAGTCCGCCGTCGCCGGAACCCGTCGCGGTGGCGCTGCCTTCGATCACGGCGTAGACGTGGTCGCCGTCGGCGAGGGCCCGGTCGAGTGGCTTGAGGACGACCAGGCCGCCGCCCTCGCCTCGGACGTAGCCGTTGGCCCGCTCGTCGAAGACGTAGGACTTGCCGTCCGGTGACAGTGCGCCGGCCGCCTCGACGACGGCGCTGCTGAGGGGCGAGACGTTGAGGTGGACGCCGCCGGCGAGTGCGACCTCGCTCTCGCCACGGCGCAGACTCTCGCACGCGAGGTGGACGGCGACGAGCGAGGACGACTGGCCGGTGTCGACCGTGATGCTGGGGCCGTCCAGGCGGAGCCGGTGGGAGATCCGGTTGGCGACGATCGCGCGTCCGACACCCGTCAGGGTGTGGCGGGTGATGCCCGGTGTGCCCGCCATGGCCACGAGATCCGCGTAGTCGGCGGCCATGACCCCGAGGAAGACGCCCATCCCGGTCGACGTGTGCGGCGGGAGAACGATCCCTGCGTCCTCCAGCCCTTGCCACGCCAGTTCGAGCGCGAGTCTCTGCTGGGGGTCCATGTAGGCAGCTTCACGGGGCGTGATGTCGAAGAATTCCGGATCGAACTCGTCGACGCCGGAGACGAAACCGCCCCGCGCCGGCCCGAAAGGACGATGGGCGGCACGGGGCCGGATCGCGTCGACGCCCCCGTGCAACAGGCCCCAGAGCTCATGAGGTCCGGTTGAATCCGGAAATCGGGCCGCAATTCCGATGATCGCAACCCGATGACGACGCACTTCAGTCATGACATTCCCCCGTGCCATTGACAGCCCCCGTTGGCCATGCACAACTCGCGATTTACCCGTACGCCGGGTCACGCGGTCACGGCTCGCAGGACGCTAGCAGACACGAGAACGGAAATCTCACTACGTGATCTCAATCACACTCATTTAAACTTGCCAGTAACCTTACGGCCGCGCTCACATTTCATCGTTCCAACCGGTTTGTTGGGCCCCGTCGACGCTTACACTTTGGCGTAAAACCAACGGAATTCCCGAGTGAATGCGCGTATCCGATCCTGGGCTCCGCGCGTCAGCCGCGCGGCACCGATCCCGCGCCCATGCTCGCGTCTGTCCAGGTCAACAGCTCACCTGCGCGTCGCGCTCACATCGGGCGCCCGTGCGACCCCGGAGCGCCGCCCGTCCCTCACACCGACAGCGACTTTCGGCCACCGGACAGTGACGGAACGTCTAGGGGATCAGGCCTCGGGAGCCGCCGATCCGCTCGGCGTCGCACGGCCTCCGCGGCGGGCGGCTCGTCTCCGGGAACGACTGGAGGGCCGCTGAGACACGGGGTGCGAGCCGACTTGCCGGCGGAACCGGCCTCGGCGGCGGACGATCCTCTGGGACCCTGTGCGGGCCCGACCCGACCGCGCCGCGGAGGACGAAGCACCCCTATGGAACCGACCGACCCCACGTCCGGACTCCCCTTCATCGACGAGCACCAGGTACGTGTCGCGGCATCCGTGCCGGGGACCTGGGACGCACTCATCGCCTGGATCGCCCGGACCCACCTGGGGGTCAGCAGCTCATTCGCGCATCTCGTGGGCACCGAGCCGCGTGGCGTCACCGGCACTCTGCCGCGGCAAGGCTCGACAATTCCCGGGTTCGCGGTGGCGGAAAGCCTGGAAGGGAAACGCCTCACCCTCGCGGGCAGGCATCGTTTCTCGCGCTACGCACTCGTTTTCTCGCTGGCGGACCACCCGGACGGAACACTTCTCAGCGCACGTTCACACGCTTTGTTCCCAAAATTGCCCGGCGCTCTTTACCGAGGGCTCGTCATCGGTTCCGGCGGGCACCGCATTCTCGTCCGCCGCATGCTCCGCGATATCGGCCGAAGCGCGGAACGCCGCTCATCCGGGCTTCGGAGATGAAAAGGGCCTCTCGTTCCGGCCGTGCGGATCACGATGCACTGGTCGCCCCGACCCGACCCAGGGAGCACCTGGGAAGCACCTGGGGGCACCTGGGGACAGGCGAAGACAGCCGGGGACAGGCGAAGACAGCCGGGGACAGCCGGGGACAGCCGGCGCGTTCCGGCGCGGCAGGCAGGTGGATCTCGCCCGCCACCCTACCCTGAGATATTCGTCACAGCCCATGCCCCGCAGGGCCACCCAGCCGAAGGTCTGGAGCACACCGCGGACCGCTCCCACCGCCCAGACAAAGAAGAACGAGCGGCATCGTGATCACGATGCCGCTCGTTCCCTCTGGTGCGCGAGGGGGGAGTTGAACCCCCACGCCCTTGCGGGCACTGGAACCTGAATCCAGCGCGTCTGCCTATTCCGCCACCCGCGCATTGGGTGTGTCCTCAGGCTCCGTTCCTTTCGGCCCGGCGCCTTCCGACACCCAGAACATTAGCACGCTGTGCGGGGTGGATTCACATCCCTTGTTCGCGGGTGAACGAACCCTGGCCGGCCGGCCCGGGCACTCGTACCGGCCCGTAGCCGTTCACGTATCAACCTCGTACCGGTCCCGCCCGTCTCCCCAGGAGCCGGTAGGGGTCCGCAGTCAGGTGCGGGACACTGGTCCACGGCCGCCTCTACGATCCTGGTGCAGGAGGACCTGCGGGAGCAGCTTCGAACAGCCGGAGGAGTTCGAAGAGGAGCTCCAGCGGGAACTCCGAGAGGCGTCGACACCCGTCGACGGGGCCGACAGGGGGAACCAGCCGATCGACCGGCGCGTGGATACGATCAGTAAGCAGTACCAGGTGGACAGTGCGCGAACACGCCGCACGAGAAGCGGCACGACGAGCACGACGAGCAGTACGCAAGGCAGTGGACAGGACGGCAGCGACGGAGGAGGTGCCCCATGGGAGTCCTGAAGAAGTTCGAGCAGCGTCTCGAAGGTCTGGTCAACGGCACCTTCGCGAAGGTGTTCAAGTCCGAGGTGCAGCCCGTGGAGATCGCGGGAGCGCTCCAGCGTGAATGCGACAACAACGCGACCATCTGGAACCGTGACCGCACCGTCGTACCCAATGACTTCATCGTCGAGCTGAGCACACCCGACTTCGAGCGCCTCAGCCCCTACTCCGGCCAGCTCGGCGACGAGCTCGCCGGCATGGTGCGCGACTACGCCAAGCAGCAGCGCTACACCTTCATGGGACCGATCAAGGTCCACCTGGAGAAGGCGGACGACCTCGACACCGGCCTGTACCGGGTCCGCAGCCGCACGCTCGCCTCCTCCAGCAACCAGCAGGGTGGCCCTGGCCCCGCGGGGCCCGCCGCGCCCCCCGCCCCGTCCGGACGCCCCGGCGCCCCGGGCGGCGGCTACGGCTACCCGCCCGCAGCAGGCCCCGCCGGCGCCCCGCCCATGCCGGCCGCGCCGCCGCCCGGCGCACGCCCCGGCGGCTACGGCTACCCGCAGCCCGCGGGCGGCCAGCACCCCCCGGCCGCACCCGCGCCCGGCACCCGCACCCGCCACTGGATCGAGATCAACGGCACCCGCCATCAGATCTCCCGCGCGACTCTCGTCCTCGGACGCAGCACCGAGGCCGACGTGCGGATCGACGACCCCGGCGTCTCCCGCCGGCACTGCGAGATCCGGACCGGAACGCCCTCGACGATCCAGGATCTCGGGTCCACCAACGGCATCGTGGTGGACGGGCAGCACACCACCCGCGCTACGCTCCGCGACGGCTCGCGGATCGTCGTGGGCAGCACCACCGTTATCTATAGGCAAGCCGAAGGGTGATCCGGGGGCAATGTCAGAGCTGACCCTCACGGTCATGCGGCTGGGTTTCCTGGCCGTACTGTGGCTGTTCGTGATCGTGGCCGTGCAGGTCATCCGCAGCGACCTGTTCGGTACGCGGGTCACCCAGCGCGGATCGCGGCGCGACTCCGCACGACCGCAGCAGGCCGCGCGCCAGGGCCAGGCGCCTCCACCGCAGCGCCAGCAGCCCAGCGGCCGGGGCCGCCGCAACGCGCCCACCAAACTCGTCGTGACGGAGGGCACCCTCACCGGCACCACCGTCGCCCTCCAGGGCCAGACCATCACTCTCGGCCGGGCCCACGACTCGACGATCGTGCTGGACGACGACTACGCCTCCAGCCGCCATGCCAGGATCTATCCGGACCAGAACGGCCAGTGGATCGTCGAGGACCTGGGCTCCACCAACGGCACCTACCTGGACCGGTCCCGGCTGACGTCCCCCACACCCATCGGCCCGGGGGCGCCGATCCGCATCGGCAAGACCGTCATCGAGCTGCGGAAGTAGTGCTACACCAATGAATGAGCGCGAGCGGAGCGAGCACGCAGCGGCGGCCGGCACCCCGGGCCACGGCGCGCTCCCGACCGGAGGGTGGGCAGTGTGGCTCGACACGACCGGCTGCAGTCGGAGCCGACGGGCGAGGTGCGCATGAGTCTGTCACTGCGCTTCGCCGCCGGATCGCACAAGGGCATGATCCGGGAGGGCAACGAGGACTCCGGCTACGCCGGCCCCCGCCTGCTCGCCATCGCCGACGGCATGGGCGGTCAGGCCGCCGGTGAGGTCGCCTCCTCCGAGGTGATCTCCACCATCGTCGCCCTCGACGACGACGTGCCCGGCTCGGACATCCTCACCTCGCTCGGCACCGCCGTGCAGCGCGCCAACGACCAGCTGCGGCACATGGTCGAGGAGGACCCCGCCCTCGAGGGCATGGGCACCACCCTCACCGCCCTGCTCTGGACCGGCCAGCGTCTCGGCCTCGTCCACGTCGGCGACTCCCGCGCCTACCTCCTGCGCGACGGCGTCCTCACCCAGATCACCCAGGACCACACCTGGGTGCAGCGCCTCGTCGACGAGGGACGCATCACCGAGGAGGAGGCCGGCACCCACCCGCAGCGCTCCCTGCTGATGCGCGCCCTCGGCAGCGGCGACCACGTCGAGCCCGACCTGTCCATCCGGGAGGTGAGGGCCGGCGACCGCTACCTCATCTGCTCCGACGGGCTCTCCGGCGTCGTCTCCCACCAGACCCTCGAGGACACCCTCGCCAGCTACCAGGGCCCCCAGGAGACCGTGCAGGAGCTGATCCAGCTCGCCCTGCGCGGCGGCGGCCCCGACAACATCACCGTCATCGTCGCGGACGTCCTCGACCTCGACACCGGCGACACCCTCGCCGGCCAGCTCTCCGACACCCCCGTGGTCGTCGGCGCCGTCGCGGAGAACCAGGCCCAGTTCGGCGACAACGGGATCATGCAGACCCCGGCCGGACGCGCCGCGGGCCTCGGCCGGCAGGGCGGCGGCCGGCACGGCGGGGGCGGCGAGTTCGGCCCGCCCGGCAGCGGCGACACCACCGGCTACGTCCCCGCGGGCAGCTTCGGCGACTACGACGAGGACGACTTCGTCAAACCCCGCAAGAACCGCAAGTGGCTCAAGCGGTCCTTCTACTCCGTGCTGGCCCTCGCCGTCGTCGGCGGCGGCCTCTACGGCGGCTGGCGCTGGACCCAGACCCAGTACTACGTGGGCATCAACAACGACCACGTCGCCCTCTACCGGGGCATCAGCCAGGACCTCGCCTGGGTCTCGCTCTCCAAGGTCCAGAAGGACCACCCCGAGATCGAACTCAAGTACCTGCCGCCCTACCAGCAGAAACTCGTCGAATCGACCATCGCCGAAGGCGATCTGAACGACGCCCGGGCGAAGATCGAAGAGCTGTCGGTCCAGGCCTCCGCCTGCAAGAAGCAGGCCGAACGGCGTGCCGCGGACAGCGAGAACGCCAAGTCGGGCGAAGGCGAGGCAGGGGGGACCACGGGAACCACACCCGCCTCCTTCACGTCCAAGGCCTCACCGAGCCCGAACCCGTCGGGATCGCCGAAGACGCCCGACGCGTCCCCGTCCCCGTCCACGACCGCACCCACTACCAGCCCCGGCCCCAGCCTCTCGGAGGAAGAGCAGAAGGTCGTCTCGCTGTGCGGTAAGCAGTAGGCAAGCCGTGAGAGGCCCTGTCACACGATGAGCAGTTCTACCAACTCGCCGACGCACCACACGTCCACGATCGGCTCGATCGGCGCGCCCAGCCGCCGCAACACCGAGCTGGCCCTGCTGGTGTTCGCCGTCGTCATCCCGGTCTTCGCCTACGCCAACGTGGGCCTGGCCCTCAACGACGAGGTCCCCGCGGGTCTGCTGAGCTACGGCCTCGGCCTCGGCCTGCTGGCCGGTGTCGGCCATCTGGTCGTCCGCAAGTTCGCGCCCTACGCCGACCCCCTGCTGCTGCCCCTGGCCACCCTGCTCAACGGCATCGGTCTGGTCGTCATCTGGCGCCTGGACCAGTCCGAGCGGCTCCAGGCGAGCAGAACGTTCGTCGAGGCGGCCCCCCGCCAGTTGCTGTATTCCGCACTCGGTGTCGCCCTGCTCGTGGCCGTCCTGGTCTTCCTCAAGGACCACCGAGCCCTGCAGCGCTACACCTACATCTCCATGGCCGGCGCGCTGGTCCTGCTGATCCTGCCGCTGGTCCCGGGGCTCGGCGCGAACGTCTACGGTGCCAAGATCTGGATCAAGATCCCCGGCCTGGGCACGCTCCAGCCCGGCGAATTCGCCAAGATCGTCCTCGCGGTGTTCTTCGCCGGCTATCTCATGGTCAAACGAGACGCCCTGGCGCTGGCCAGCCGCCGCTTCATGGGCTTGTACCTGCCGCGTGGCCGCGACCTCGGTCCGATCCTCGTCGTCTGGGCGATGTCGATCCTCATCCTCGTCTTCGAGACCGACCTCGGTACGTCGCTGCTGTTCTTCGGAATGTTCATCATCATGCTGTACGTCGCCACCGAGCGGACCAGCTGGATCGTCTTCGGTCTGCTGATGTCCGCGGTCGGCGCCGTCGGAGTGGCGAGCTTCGAGCCGCACATCCAGACGCGTGTGCAGGCCTGGCTCGACCCGATGCACGAATACGAGCTCTCCCGCGCCGGCGTCCAGGACGGCATCGTCCACTCCGAGCAGGCGATGCAGGCCCTCTGGGCGTTCGGCTCCGGCGGAACCCTCGGCACCGGGCTCGGCCAGGGCAACTCCGACCTCATCGGCTTCGCCGCCAACTCCGACTTCATCCTCGCCACCTTCGGCGAGGAACTCGGCCTGGCCGGTGTCATGGCGATCCTGCTGATGTACGCGCTGATCGTGGAACGCGGTGTCCGCACCGCCCTCGCCGCCCGCGACCCCTTCGGCAAGCTCCTCGCCATCGGCCTGTCCGGCGCCTTCGCCCTCCAGGTGTTCGTCGTCGCCGGCGGTGTGATGGGCCTCATCCCGCTCACCGGTATGACGATGCCCTTCCTGGCCTACGGAGGCTCCTCCGTCATCGCCAACTGGGCTCTGATCGGCATCCTGATCCGCATCAGCGACACGGCCCGCAGGCCCGCCCCCGCACCCGCCGCCAACCCCGACGCCGAGATGACCCAGGTGGTCCGACCGTGAACAAGCCCCTGCGCCGCATCGCGATCTTCTGTGGTCTCCTGGTCCTCACCCTGTTGATCCGCGACAACTGGATCCAGTACGTCAAGGCCGACGCACTGAGCAGCCAGGAGGAGAACCGCCGCGTCGCCATAGCGCGCTACGCCACCCCCCGCGGCGACATCATCGTCGACGGCAAGGCCATCACCGGGCACGCCACCACCGAGGGCGATTTCAAGTACAAGCGCACCTACAAGGACGGCGCCATGTGGGCGCCCGTCACCGGGTACGTCTCCCAGGCCTACGGCGCCACCCAGCTCGAGAACATCGACGACGGCATCCTCACCGGCAACGACGACCGGCTCTTCTTCCGCAACACCCTCGACATGATCACCGGCAAGAAGCGCGAGGGCGGCAACGTCGTCACCACGCTCAACACCGCCGCGCAGAAGGCCGCCTACGAGGGCCTGAAGAAGCAGGGCGGCAAGGGCGCCGTCGCCGCGATCGAGCCCTCCACCGGCAAGATCCTCGCCCTCGCCTCGTACCCCTCGTACGACCCCACCACCATCGCGGGCAGCAACAACGCGGCCGGCGAGGCGTGGAACAAGCTGCAGAAGAAGAACAACCCCGACGACCCCATGCTCAACCGCGCCCTGCGCGAGGTCTACCCGCCCGGCTCGACCTTCAAGGTCGTCACCGCCGCCGCGGCGCTGGAGCACGGGAAGTACACCTCGGCGGACGAGAAGACCGACTCGCCGCTGCCGTGGACCATGCCCGGCACCAGTCGTGAGCTGCCCAACGAGGGCGACCTCCCCTGCGAGGACGCCACCCTGCGCGAGGCCCTGCGCGTCTCCTGCAACACCGTCTTCGGCAAGATCGGCTACGACCTCGGCAACGACAAGATGCTCGAGACGGCCAAGAAGTTCGGCTTCACCGAGGAGCAGTTCGTCCCCGTCCGCTCCAGCGCCTCGGTCTTCTCCGACGACATGAACGACTCGCAGGTCGCGCTCTCCTCCATCGGCCAGTTCAACACCGCGGCCACCCCGCTCCAGATGGCCATGGTCACCTCGGCCATCGCCAACAACGGCACCCTGATGAAGCCGTACATGGTCGACGAGCTCCAGGCCCCGAACCTCGACACGATCGAGAAGACGGAGCCGCAGGAGATGAGCAAGCCGCTCTCCGCGGACAACGCCCAGATCCTGCAGTCGATGATGGAGACCGTCGTCTCGGACGGCACGGGAACCAAGGCACAGATCGAGGGCGTCACCGTGGGTGGCAAGACCGGTACCGCCCAGCACGGTGTCGAGAACAGCGAGAACCCGTACGCCTGGTTCATCTCGTACGCCAAGACCGACGGCGGCTCGCCGGTCGCCGTGGCCGTGGTGATCGAGGACGAGAACGCCAGCCGCGACGACATCTCCGGCGGCGGCCTCGCGGCGCCCATCGCGAAGAACGTGATGGAGGCCGTCATCAAGAGCAAGAAGTGATCAGGCACCGGAGGGAACGTGACTCCGCTCACGTCTCCTTCACATCGACGCACGTTGCGATACCGGTCCTGTATCGGGTACCGGGCTTCGCCAGGTCACACGGAGCGAGCCGGGTACGGTAGGCCGGACGGCAGCCTCCGACCGTACAAACATGCCGGTCGGGACCGACGGAGAGGGCTGGTAGGTAACCATGGAAGAGCCGCGTCGCCTCGGCGGCCGGTACGAGCTGGGCCAGGTGCTCGGCCGTGGTGGCATGGCGGAGGTCTACCTCGCGCACGACACCCGGCTCGGCCGCACCGTGGCGGTGAAGACGCTCCGCGCGGACCTCGCGCGCGACCCGTCCTTCCAGGCCCGGTTCCGCCGGGAGGCCCAGTCGGCCGCCTCGCTCAACCATCCCGCGATCGTGGCGGTCTACGACACGGGCGAGGACTACATCGACAACGTGTCGATCCCGTACATCGTCATGGAGTACGTCGACGGCTCCACGCTCCGTGAGCTCCTCCACTCCGGCCGCAAGCTGCTGCCCGAGCGGGCCATGGAGATGACGATCGGCATCCTCCAGGCCCTCGAGTACTCGCACCGCGCCGGCATCGTCCACCGTGACATCAAGCCGGCCAACGTGATGCTCACCCGCAACGGCCAGGTCAAGGTCATGGACTTCGGCATCGCCCGCGCCATGGGCGACTCCGGCATGACGATGACCCAGACCTCCGCCGTCATCGGCACCGCCCAGTACCTCTCCCCGGAGCAGGCCAAGGGCGAGCAGGTCGACGCGCGCTCCGACCTCTACTCCACCGGCTGCCTGCTCTACGAGCTGCTGACGGTCCGGCCGCCCTTCGTCGGCGACTCCCCGGTCGCGGTCGCCTACCAGCACGTCCGCGAGGAACCGCAGGCGCCCAGCGTGTTCGACCCCGAGATCACGCCCGAGATGGACGCCATCGTCCTGAAGGCCCTGGTCAAGGACCCCGACTACCGCTACCAGTCGGCCGACGAGATGCGCGCCGACATCGAGGCCTGCCTCGACGGCCAGCCGGTCGCCGCCACCGCCGCGATGGGCGTCATGGCGGCCGGCGGCTACGGCGGCTACCCCGACGACCAGCCGACCACCGCCCTGCGCTCGGACTCCGGCGCGGGCGCCGGCGCCACGACCATGCTGCCGCCGATGAACCCGGACGACGGCGGCTACGGCTACGACGACCGCCCCGGCCGGCGCCGACAGCAGCAGAAGAAGTCGCACACCTCCACGATCCTGCTGGTCCTGGCCGGCATCCTCGTCCTCGTCGGTGCCATCCTCATCGGCAAGTACGCCATCGGCGGCGGGGGCGTCGGCAACGACAACGTGCCGGTGCCGAACTTCGTGGGCCTCACCAAGCAGGAGGCCAGCAGCCAGGCGACCAACGCCGACCTGGAAGTGGCCTTCACCCAGAAGCCCTGCGAGGACCAGGCCAAGGACCACATCTGCTCGCAGGATCAGAAGCCGGACACCGAGGTCAAGAAGAACTCCACGATCAACCTCGTCGTCTCCACCGGCGCGCCCAAGGTCGAGGTCCCCGACGTCGAGGGCCAGACCTACGCCGACGCCGAGAAGGCCCTGACGGAGAAGGGCTTCGAGGTCGAGAAGGAGACCAAGGAGTCGACGGAGACGCCGGACACGGTGCTCTCCCAGGACCCCGAGGGCGGCACCTCGCGCGAGAAGGGCTCGACCGTCACACTCACCGTCGCCCGGGAGACCTCCCAGGTGACCGTGCCGAGCCTGCTGGGTCTGAGCCCGGAGGACGCCAAGAAGCGCCTGGAGGAGAAGGGCCTCGTCCTCGGCTCCCAGACGGAGGAGGAGTCCACGGCGCAGCCCGCGGGCACCATCTTCGAGCAGAGCTTCACGCCGGGCACCGACGTGGACCGCGGCAGCACGGTCACGGTGAAGATCGCCAAGGCTCCGGCGAAGACGAAGGTGCCCGCCATCGCCCCCGGTACGCCCCTGGGCCAGGCCAAGCAGACCCTCACCGCGGCCGGCTTCACCAACATTCAGGTGAGCGGCCCCCAGGACGACAACGCGCTGGTGGTGACGCAGAACCCGCCGGGTGACACCGAGGTCGACGACCCGGCCGCCACCCCGATCGTGCTGCAGACCGCCGGAGGCGGCGGTGGCGGCGACAACGGCGGCCTCTTCGGCGGCCTGGGCCGCAACGACGACTGACCCCGCCGAACGCACGGACGCACAGAGCCCCGGACCTCACCAGAGGTCCGGGGCTCTGTCGTAGCGCGGTCACATCACCGCAGTTCCTCCGGAGGAGTCCGGTCGCCGTTCACCTTCTCCGTGCGGACCAGCTCGCCCCACACCACGTACCGGTAGCGGCTGGTGTACACCGGTGTGCAGGTCGTCAGCGTGATGTAGTGGCCCGCCTTCGTCTTCCCGGACTCCTTGGGGACCGCGCCGAGCACCTTCACGTTGTACTTCGAGGTCTCCGGGAGGATGCCGTAGACCTTGTACACGTACCAGGTGTCCTTCGTCTCGAAGACGATCGGGTCACCCTTCTCGATCTTGTCGATGTTGTGGAACTTCGCCCCGTGCCCGTCCCGGTGGGCCGCCAGCGCGAAGTTGCCCTCCTTGCCCGACGTCGGGAGCTCCGACTTCACCGGGTCGGTGTAGTAGCCGGCCACGCCGTCGTTGAGGATCTTCATCGACGTGCCCTTCTCCACCAGGATGTCGCCCTTGCCCATCGCGGGCACGTGCAGGAAGCCGATGCCCGCCTTGGTGTCCAGCGCCCCCGGCCCGTCCGAACCGACCCGGTCCTGGGCCCAGTTGTCCCGGACCCTGTCGGCCTGCTTGTCGGCCGCGCGATCGGCGACGACGTTCGTCCACCACAGCGAGTAGACGACGAACAGGCCCAGCACCAGGCCCGCCGTGATGAGGAGTTCACCGAAGACGCTGACGACCAGGGCGATGCCCCGGCCGCGACGACGGCGGCGTGGCGCGGACGGCGGCCGGCCGGAGGCGTCGGTGTGCTCTTCGTGATCCGTGTCGGTGGTCGCTGCCACTGGTCATCTGCCCTTAATTGACGAGCGCATCCGGCTTGCCCTTGCTGCGCGGCCGTTCCTCGACCATCTTGCCCCAGACGATCATCCGGTACTTGCTGGTGAACTCCGGGGTGCACGTGGTCAGCGTGATGTAGCGTCCGGGACCCGTGAACCCGGACTGCCTGGGCACCGGATCGAGGACGCTGGTGTTGCTCGGCGGAGTCACCGGCAGGATCGACGACATCTTGTAGACGAAGTACTCGTCCTGCGTCTCCACGACGATCGGATCGCCCGGCTCCAGCTTGTTGATGTACCGGAAGGGCTCACCGTGCGTGTTGCGGTGCCCGGCCAGACCGAAGTTGCCGCTCTTCGCGTCCGGCATCGCCGTCTTGAGCGGGTCCTGCGCGTAGTGCCCCACCATGCCGCGGTCCAGCACCTTCTTGCTGCTGACCCCCTCGGCGATCGGCACCACCACGTCCAGCTTCGGGATGTGCAGGATGGCGAAGCCCTGGCCCGGCTCGAAGGTCCCCGGGTTCCGCTTTCCGCTCGCCCAGTCGTCCTGGAGGCTGCTCGCCGCCCTGTCGGCCTGCGCGTGCGCCCGTACGTTCGTCCACCACAGCTGGTAGGTGACGAACAGCAGCATCAGCACACCGGTCGTGATGAAGATTTCGCCCATCGCGCGGCTCACGAGCACCGCGGCGCTCGGCTTGCGCGCCCGGGCCTGCCGACGGGCCTCCACCCGCGACAGCGGGGCTTTCGGCGCCTCGGCGGACTCCTGGGCCTCCGCAGCCCGCGCGGCGCCCCCATGGCGCCCGTGGCGCCGTCTGGCGGCCTTCCTGCGGGCCGCACGGCCGCCGCCCGGCGGTCCGGCCGGGGCGGAAGACGGAGAGGCGGACGGCGGCGGATCCGGGACCCTCAGAGCCACCGTCTCGTCGTCGAGGACCGGCGCGTACGGCTCGTCGTACCGCTCGTCGTACCGCTCGTACGCCACCTCGCCCGAGGCGCCTTGCCCGTACCACCCGTCCCCGAACGCACCGTCCCCGAACGAGCCCGCCCCGAGCGCACCAGAACTCCCGTACGACTCCCCGTACGAGACGCCCTGATCCCCGGCCGCGCCGGACTCACGCTCGGGGCGCAGCGCGGTCACGCCGTGGCCCTGCCCACCACCGGGGCGAGCCCCGCCGACCTCGCCACCGCACCCTGGTCACCGCACTCCACCAGCCAGTTGGCCAGCATTCGGTGCCCGTGCTCGGTCAGCACCGACTCCGGATGGAACTGCACGCCCTCCACGGGCAGTTCCCGATGCCTCAGCCCCATCACGATCCCGTCGTGGGTGCGGGCCGTCACCTCCAGCTCGGCCGGCACCGTTCCCGGCTCGGCCGCCAGCGAGTGGTAGCGCGTCGCCGTGAAGGGCGAGGGAAGGCCCGCGAAGACACCCTGGCCCCCGTGCTCCACCGACGACGTCTTCCCGTGCAGCAACTCCGGTGCCCGGCCCACGACACCGCCGTACGCCACCTGCATCGACTGCATGCCCAGACAGACGCCGAAGACCGGCACGCCCGTCGCCGCGCAGTGCCGCACCATGTCGACGCACACCCCGGCCTGTTCCGGCGCGCCCGGACCCGGCGACAGCAGCACGCCGTCGAAACCGTCCTGGGCGTGCGCCGTGGACACCTCGTCGTTGCGCAGCACCTCGCACTCGGCACCCAGCTGGTACAGGTACTGGACCAGGTTGAAGACGAAGCTGTCGTAGTTGTCGACGACGAGGATGCGCGCACTCACTGGTTGTCCACCGTCACATCGTTGAAGGGAAGCAGCGGCTCGGCCCACGGGAAGACGTACTGGAACAGGACGTAGACCACGGCCATCACGAGTACGAGCGACAGCAGCGCCCTCACCCACACGTTCCCCGGCAGATGCCGCCAGATCCAGCCGTACATGCCGTCCCTTCCCGTCGTACCACGGCACCAGACTCACGCCGTACGGCACCAGACTAACGGCGCGGAGGCCTCGAGAACGGCGTCACTCCACAGGCTGCGCATAGTGCAGGTCGACGGCGCCCGAGTACCCCGGCAGCGTCACCGTGCCCTCCTCCTCGACCTTCCAGCCGAGCCCGTACACGTTGACGTACACCATGTAGTTCTGGATCGCCGGGGACTCGGCCAGCGCCTTCTTCAGCCGCTTCGGATCGCCGACCGCCTGGATCCTGTACGGCGGTGAGTAGACCCGGCCCTGGAGGATCAGGGTGTTGCCGACGCACCGCACCGCGCTGGTGGAGATCAGCCGCTGGTCCATCACCTTGATGCCCTCGGCACCGCCCTGCCACAGCGCGTTGACCACCGCCTGCAGGTCCTGCTGGTGGATCACCAGGTAGTCGGGCTGCGGCTCGGGATAGCCGGGAAGCTTCGCGGTGGCGTCCGGCGGGGCGTCGTCCAGCGTGACCGAGACCGCCTCGCCCTTCAGCTCCTGGGTGCCCGTCCTCTCCTCCAGCTCCGCGAGCTTGTCGTCCTCCGCCTTCGTACTGCCGTCGTCGCGCTCGGCGAGGCTTTCGATGTCGTCCCGCAGAGCCGCGTTGGACTCGTCCAGCTCACCGTTCTTACGGCTGCGTTCCTGGATGAGATCGGACAACTTCAGCAAAGAGGCGTCGGTACGGATATTGGTGCCCTTGGCGGTATCGAAGCTGGTGAAGAAAATGAGACCCGCGAGAGCGAAGACGGCCGCCGTGAGCACGCGTACCGGCCGGAATCGGCGCCTGCGGGCAGGGCTGGATCCCGTCCCGGGGGAGTCGGCAGAATTGCTCAACGTACCCTTATCTCCTTAAGCGCCACGGAAGCACTACGCTAACGGACGCCCGGGGGAGCGCTCAGGGTCCCCTTGTACGCCGTCCCGAGCCCGAACCGTTCCCTGCGCGGCCACGCAGCGCATCGACAGGAGAGACCCTCGTGCCGAAGTCACGTATCCGCAAGAAGGCCGACTACACGCCGCCTCCCGCCAAGCAGGCGACCGCCATCAAGCTGACCAGCCGCGGCTGGGTCGCACCGGTCATGCTGGCCATGTTCGTCATCGGCCTGGCCTGGATCGTGGTCTTCTACGTCACCGACGGGTCCCTTCCCATCGACGCTCTGGGCAACTGGAACATCGTCGTGGGATTCGGTTTCATCGCCGCCGGATTCGGTGTCTCCACGCAGTGGAAGTAGCTCTCCCCAGGGCTATCCACCGAGTTATCCACAGGCTGTCCACACGCTGGGGACAAAGAAACGACGATCTGTGGATAACCCATCGGGCATTGACGCCGGTGTGACGGAAGTACCACCAACCGAAAACATGTTCGCCCCCTGCCTGACCTGCGGAAACACGGTTCAGTGACAGGGGGCACACTTGTTCCCGCACGCTGTGCACAGGCCCTGCGACCGCCTGTGGACAACGGGCCGCTCAGGTGAGCTGGGCGGTTCTCAACAGGGTCAGGCCGACGACGACCACGAGGACCAGCGCGCAGGTCCCGTACTGCACGAGCGTCCGCCGTTCACGTGGGGCGTGGAGCATCGCGTATCCGATGGCGGCACCGGCGACGAGACCACCGATGTGGGCCTGCCAGGCGATATCGGGCCAGGTGAAGGTGAAGACGAGGTTGATCACCAGGAGGGCGACGACCGGCCGCATGTCGGCGTTGAGCCGTCGGACCAGGGCGGCGGTGGCCCCGAAGAGGCCGAAGATCGCGCCGGAGGCACCGAGCGAGGGCTGGTTCGGTTCGGCGATCAGGTAGGAAAGGGCGCTGCCGGCCAGTCCGGAGCAGAAGTAGAGGGCCAGGTAGCGGGCACGGCCCAGAGCCCCTTCGAGCGGGCCGCCGAGCCACCACAGGCTGAGCATGTTGAACAGGATGTGCATGTAGCTGCCGTGCAGGAACATCGCGGTCAGCAGCCGGTACCACTGGCCCTCTGCGACGCCCTCCACGGGGCCGGGGAACGAGACGTAGGCCCGGCCGAGCATCTGGAACTGGTTGGTGAAGCGGTCGCCGACGGAGAGCTGGACCAGGAAGAGGGCCAGGTTGACACCGATCAGCAGCTTGGTGACGAGCCGGGGGTCGGCGGCGATGCTGCCTCCGGCGAGGGTCCGAGGCCGAACGGCGGCGGGGCCGGGCCCCGTGCCGCCGGTGCCGCGGGCGCAGTCGGGGCAGTGGAAGCCGACGGACGCGTTGACCATGCACTCGGGGCAGATGGGGCGCTCGCAGCGGGTGCAGCGGATGCCGGTCTCGCGGTCGGGGTGGCGGTAGCAGCCGGGCAGGCTCGGGGAGGTCGGGGTGGTCTGGCCGTCCGGGCCCTGTGGGCCGTTGGGTGGCTGGTCCATGGGAATCCCCTCCCTTGTCCGTCCGTGTCCGAGGGGCACGCGGCCCCGCTCTTCCCTACGGACGAGCGGGGCATTTGGTTCCCTTGGGACACACCTGCGAGACCGCCGGGAAGCGCCGGTGGTCAGCTCTGGCGGGTCTCGATGACGACCGACTCGATGACGACGTCGTTGAGGGGACGGTCGGTGCGGGGGTTGGTCTCCGTGGCGGCGATGGCGTCGACGACCTTCTGGCTGGCGGTGTCCGTGACCTCGCCGAAGATGGTGTGCTTGCGGGTCAGCCAGGTGGTCGGGGAGACCGTGATGAAGAACTGCGAGCCGTTGGTGCCCGGTCCGGCGTTGGCCATGGCGAGCAGGTAGGGCCTGTCGAAGGCGAGATCGGGGTGGAACTCGTCCGCGAACTTGTAGCCGGGACCGCCGGTGCCGTTGCCCAGGGGATCCCCGCCCTGGATCATGAAGCCGCTGATCACGCGGTGGAAGACGGTGCCGTCGTAGAGCCTGTCCGTGGTCTTCTGCCCGGTCTCGGGGTTGGTCCACTCACGCTCGCCCCGGGCGAGCTCGACGAAGTTCCGGACCGTCTTCGGGGCGTGGTTCGGCAGGAGCCGGACTTCGATGTCGCCGTGGTTCGTCTTCAGGGTGGCGTAGAGCTGCTCGGCCACGATGTGCCTTCCGTCGTCCTGTTGTGCTCCCCGATCCTCGCACGGTGGTTGCGAGCGCCGGGCGTCGATCCGTGGCATTGTCGTCGTCAGACTGCTGTTGCCCCGTATTCGTCTGTTCGTGCCGTTGATCGTCGTTTCGTCGCATCGTCGGCACCATGTGCCCCTCGAGGCTCTGGTGTCGTCGCGCGTGACCCGGATGCCCGCTCTCGCATGCCTGGCCGTGTGCCGGCAGGCATGATCCGTAAAAGGGTGGAAAGTCGAATTACCGTACGCCACCGAGGAGGAGGAACCCGTGACCCGCATCGACAGCGTGCGCGCCGCGACCGGTTCGGCGAAGGACAGCGTGCTGCACGCCGCGGAAGTGGTGGCGCCCTACGCCGACACGGCCAAGGACAGGGCCGCTCACTACGCACAGGAGGCGCGCGTACGGCTGGCGCCCAAGGTGTCGCAGGCCGCGTGCCAGGCTCGGCTTCAGTACGGGGCGCATGTGGCGCCTCGCCTGGAGCAGGCCCGCACGCATGTGCCGCCGAAGGTCGACCAGGCCGCTCAGGAGGCCGCGATCCGTACCCGCCTGGCCGCCCGGCAGGCCGCCGACTACTCCCGCCCGGTGATCGAACAGGCGGTTGCCGCGGCCGGACCCGTGAGGGACGAGGCCGCCGCGCGTGGCGCCGCCGCGCTGGCCGCCCTGCGGGGCCAGGTCTCGGCCAAGGAGATCCAGCAGCTGGCCCGTAAGCACGAGCGCCGAGCGCGGGCCGGACGTGTCGCCAAGGTTCTGCTGGTGGTGGGTGCCGTCGCGGGCGGTGCCTTCGCGGCCTGGAAGTGGTGGGACAAGCAGGCCAACCCGGACTGGCTGGTGGAACCGCCCGAGGCGACGGAGGTTCCCGAGAGCGGACGGCTGACGTCGGTGGACGGCACCGGCGGGGCCGTACTGGATCCCGAGGTGCAGGCCAAGCAGGCCGAGGACGAAGCCGCCGACGGCGGTGACGAGCCGCGCTGACGGCTCCCGGGGCGGGTCGGTACGCCACCACCTCTGTGTAGCGCCGCGGGGCGGAAGACTTCCGGGTCTTCCGCCCCGCGGCGATGTTTCACGTGGAACGTCGGCCGGCCCCGCCGGCTCCCCTGGCCCGCTGCTCTCCTCAGCGGCCGTAGCGGCGTTCGCGCAGAGAGTAGGAGCGCAGGGCGCGCAGGAAGTCGATCTCGCGGAAGTCGGGCCAGAAGCACTCGCAGAAGTACACCTCGGCGTAGGCGGACTGCCAGAGGAGGAAGCCGGACAGCCGCTGTTCCCCGGAGGTTCGGATGATGAGGTCGGACTCGGAGCGCGCCTTGGAGTACAGGTGCTTCGAAATGTGCTCCATGGTGAACGTCTCGATGAACTCGTCGATGTCGCCGCCCTTGGACGCGTGCTCCGTGAGGGCGGAACGTACGGCGTCGACGATCTCCCGGCGGCCTCCGTAGCCCACGGCGACGTCGACCTTGGTGCCGCCCTTGCGGCCCTGGGTGGCTGCGGTGGCGGTCTTCAGGCGGTTCGCGGACTCGGCCGGCAGCAGGTCGAGGGCGCCGACGACCTCGACGGGCCAGGGATTGCCGGGGGCGGCGAGACGCTCGACGACCTCGGCGATGATGTCGATCAGAGGGTTGAGCTGGTCCTCGGGGCGGTGGAGGTTGTCGTCGGAGAGCATGAAGAGGGTGACGTGCTCGATCTGTGCGGAGTCGCACCAGCGCAGGAAGTCCAGCACCTTCGCACCGCCGGCCCGGTAGCCCTCTCGGGGGTCCTCGATGCCCGACTCTCTGGCCCATCGGCGGTTGCCGTCCAGCATGATGCCGATGTGCTGGGGGCGTGGGCGTCCCTCGAGCTCCCTGAGCAGCCGCTTCATGTACAGCGCGTCGAGAGCGGCTCGTACTTTGGCCCGCATGCTCTACCCCTTTCACCTCGTCGGCAGCGACCGGACGGCTCCGGCGGCGGTGCGCCGCTTGGCACCGCCCCGCAGGGGTGTGGCGCTGGTGCCCTCTGGGGTGACGATATCAAGAGCAGACAGCGCCACTCCGGTGCTGAACGGTGGCCTCGCGCACACCCGTTTTCCCCTGGTAGCGGCGGTTCGAGGGGCTCTGTCGGGGCATCAACTGCAATTGTCCCGAGGCCGGTTGCCGGTCGTCCGCGGGGACCGGGCGAAGGTGCGGCGACCGGCTGTGCGCGTCGGGTGACGGCGGCGGCGCGAAGAGCCCGCCCGACCTGTGTTCGCGCAGGTCGGGCGGGCTCTCGGGATGTGGAGCCTAGGGGAGTCGAACCCCTGACATCTGCCATGCAAAGACAGCGCTCTACCAACTGAGCTAAGGCCCCGGAGGAGACGTCCGGCCGGAAGATCCGGATACCGGCGGGCGCCGCAGACAAGAGTACCGGGTCGCCCCCCGTATCTCACAAATGATTGGGGCTCCCGAGGAATCACCACGCTCCGTAAGATGCTCGGCGTGGTTCGCTGGAGCGAACTGCGGTTTTTGGGGAAGCGATGGGGAGACGCAATGGACGCCGCACAGCAGGAAGCCACCGCGAGAGCGCGGGAACTGCAGCGGAACTGGTACGGGGAGCCGCTGGGGGCGCTGTTCCGCAGGCTCATCGATGATCTTGGTCTCAACCAGGCTCGTCTGGCGGGGGTGCTGGGGCTGTCCGCGCCGATGCTGTCGCAGCTGATGAGCGGGCAGCGGGCGAAGATCGGGAATCCGGCGGTGGTGCAGCGGGTGCAGCTGCTTCAGGACCTGGCGGGGCAGGTCGCGGACGGCAGCGTGAGCGCGGCCGAGGCCACCGAGCGCATGGACGAGATCAAGAAGTCGCAGGGGGGCTCGGTGCTCAGCAACACGACGCAGACGACGAACAGTTCGGGCGCGCCCACGGTCAAGCGGGTGGTCCGCGAGATCCAGTCGCTGCTGCGTTCGGTGGCGGCCGCCGGCGACATAATCGACGCCGCCGACGCCCTCTCCCCGTCCCACCCCGAGCTGGCGGAGTTCCTGCGGGTGTACGGCGCCGGCCGGACCTCGGACGCGGTCGCGCACTACCAGTCCCACCAGAACTGACCCCCGGGGCCCGGCCGTCGACGGTTCGGCCGGCCCTGCGGGGAGCGGCGCGAGGGGGAGGAGCGGCACACAGCCATGGGTGAGGTCTTCGCTGGCCGGTACGAGCTGGTCGATCCGATCGGCCGTGGAGGGGTGGGTGCCGTCTGGCGCGCGTGGGACCACCGCCGCCGGCGCTATGTGGCCGCCAAGGTGCTTCAGCAGAGGGACGCCCACTCGCTGCTGCGCTTCGTGCGTGAGCAGGCGCTGCGGATCGACCACCCCCATGTGCTGGCCCCGGCCAGTTGGGCCGCCGACGACGACCAGGTCCTGTTCACCATGGACCTGGTCACGGGCGGTTCGCTCGTCCACCTGGTCGGCGACTACGGACCGCTGCCGCCGGGTTTCGTGTGCACGCTGCTGGACCAGCTCCTGGCGGGCCTGGCGGCGGTGCACGCGGAGGACGTCGTGCACCGCGATGTCAAGCCCGCCAATGTGCTGCTCGAAGCCACCGGCACGGGGCGGCCCCGGCTCAGACTGTCCGACTTCGGCATCGCGATGCGGCTGGGCGAGCCCCGGCTGACGGAGACCAACCTGGTGGTGGGGACGCCCGGTTATCTCGCCCCTGAGCAGATGATGGGCGCGGAACCGGACTTCGCCGCGGACCTGTTCGCCGTGGGGCTGGTCGCGCTGTATCTGCTGGAGGGGGCCAAGCCGGACGCCAAGACGCTGGTGCGGTACTTCGCGGAGCACGGGACGCCACCGGCTCCGCAGGGGATCCCCGAGCCGTTGTGGCAGGTCGTGGCCACCTTGGTGCAGCCCGACCCGGAGGCGAGGTTCCGTACGGCCACGGGGGCACGCAAGGCGCTCGCCGCGGCGGCGGAGCTGCTGCCGGAGCCGGGTCCCGACGACGAGCTGATCGAGGTCTTCGACCAGATCGGCCCGCTGCCTCCGGGGTTCGGGCCCGGCGGTCCGCTCGAGCGGGCCAAGGGAGTGGAGGACGCACCGGCGGACCCGCGGCGCCCCTCCGCCCCGCCGCAGCCCCCGGACAGCACGCCACCGCCCCCGGCATCACCTCCACGACCAGCCCCTTCACGCGAACCCACACCCGCGCCGGAGCCCTTCCCCGCCCCCGCGCGGCCGCCCGCCGTGCCGGACACCGGAAGCTTCCCCCTGCCGCCCCCACAGGCCACCGCCACGTCCGCTCCCGCGCCCGTCCCCTCGTACGCGCCCCCGTCCCCGCCTCCGCTCCGGGCCCCGGCACCGCAGCCGTGGCAGCGCCCCGATGTGCCCACCGTGCCCACCGCCGCGTACACCGCACAGGCGGCTCAGGGACCGCAGACGCCGGCACGCCCCCAGCACCGCGGGGCACGGCGCCGCCGACCGGGGCCCCCGGCCCGGGTGGTGATTCCGGTGCTGCTGCTCGCGCTGGCCTGCTATGCCGTGGGTTTCTGGGCCCTGATCCGCAGCTGAGCCGCCTGCCCGCCCGGGCCCGCCGTCAGACGGCCCGGCGCCGGGCCACCGCCGTCCACACGCCGAGCCCCGCCAGCAGGACGCTGCCCGTACCGATCCCGCCGACGGCGAGCACCGTCATGGCGGCGCCGTCCTCCCGGTCCGTGCCGTCCGCCGGCGCCGTCGTCCGGTCGTGGGCCGGCACCTCGAAGACACCGCCGGGCACGGACCCGCCCGCGTACCCGGGTCCGGCCTGTGCCGTCCCCTCCAGCCGCAGGCGCAGGACCAGCGGGAACGGGCCCTCTCCGAAGTCCTCGGCCACCCGCGCCGCGAGGTGCACCACGAGGTAGTACTCGCCGGCGAAGCGCATGCCGGAGACCCGGTCGTCGTGGGCGTACCGGTTGGCGTACGCCACCGGCGGCACGGGAGCGAGGGCGGCCGTGACCCGGCGGCCGGTGTAACCCTTGGCGGCGTCCACGACCTCGCCGCGCACGGGGTTGTGCAGGGCCAGGCGCAGTGCGCTGGTCGCGTAGCCGGAACCGCTGTCGGTGCCGCCGAGTTCGGCGGCCGCGTACGGCTGCCGGCCCCAGTCCACGGGCACCTTGTAGTAGAGGGTCTGTCCGGGCCGTATGTCGTCGCGCCAGGCTCCGGGGCCGGCGGCGGTGGCCTCGGCGAACCCGCTGCCGCCGCGGAGGCGTGCGGGTTCGCCCGTGAGCGGTGCGGGCGAGGCGGAGTTCCATGCCTCGGGGGCCTGGGTCGCGCCGGTGCGCTCCGGGCGCGGTTCGGTGACGGCGGTGAGCTCCAGGTCCCAGGGGTCCGGCGGTGAGTCCTTCGGCCGGGCCCGCTCGACGGTGACGTCGTAGGTGCCGGCGTCCTGGCAGCGCGTCGTGCCCGGGGAGACGGCGCGCACGGCCTGGGCCGTGACCGGGCGGGGGCTGTGGGCGGCGCCGAAAGTGGCGCTGTCCAGCGAGCAGGTGGCGCCGCCGGCGTCCCGCACGGACAGCCGGATGCCGTCGACGGCGGTGAGCTCGTCGCCCTCCCCGGGGACGGCGGTGGCGGAGACGTAGGTGTCCGAGGCCGCGTCGAGTTCGAGGCGGTAGTGCAGGGTGCCGTTCCTCGGCAGGGAACTGCGGTAGCTCGTGCCGGCTTCCAGGAGCGGGGCGTCCGCGGTGGTGCTCGCGCCCTCGACCCGCCGGGCGTCCTCGTCGAAGGCGTAGCCGCTCGGCGTACCGGCCGCCAGCGCCAGCCCGCCCGGCAGGACGCAGGTGGTGGCCAGCACCGCGGTCACGACGGCCAGGCGCACCGGCGCCGGTGGGCGGCCGCTTCCTGCCCCGGCCCGCCACCGAGCCGTACACCACCGCACCCTCATCCGCCACCCCTCGCGCTCGCCGTCGCACGGACCGTGGCCCATCCTGCCGCGCGTCCGGTGCTCCGCGCGCCCGGTCCGGACAACACAAAACCCCGACCGCGATGACGGCCGGGGTCTGCTCAGGACCGGTTGTCGGTCGTACTCACGAACCCGTGGGCACGGAGTCAGTCGCCTCCGTCCACAGATCCTGCTCGGCGCGATCCGCCTGGATCTGGCGGTACACGAGGAGCCCGCCGATGGCGGCCAGTGCGACCAGGAGAAGCTTCTTCACCGCGCGACCTCGTCTTTCCTTGACGTAGGGGACCTCTGGCGCCCGACTATACACACCGGCCGATACCGTTCGGTGATCTGCGTCGGCCCTCAACTGCCCGTCGCCACACCCCAGTAGAAACGGGCGGAGCCGTTCCGATCGGAGGGTGATCACACCCGCACGGACGGTTACTTTCGCCCGCACTTCTCCCGCCTCCACGCCTTTTCCTCCCCTTTGCCGCCATCCGGGTGGTGTTCATCTGAACATCGCGGCGCCACGGGCGTCGGTCCACCACTTCGCGGTCCACATACACATCATGAGGAAAGTACGCAAATCGCCCGACCCGAAAGTGAGGGGCCATGGCCCGGAACAAGGTCATGAAGCTGTGGACCGCCATCGTCACCGCCTTCCTCGCGCTGTGCACGGCGCTCGGATTCGCCACGTCGACCGCCTCGGCGGCCGTACCGCAGACCGAGACCCACAGCAACACGGAGACCGCGCCCGCGCCGGCTGACCCGGCGGCGGCAGCGGCACCCTGGTCCTGGTCCCGGGCAGGCGCCCTGCCCCCCACGATGAAGCAGCGCATCCACGCCGAGGCCCACGGCAAGGCCCCCAGTTGCCGGCACCGTCCGCTCGCGGATGCCGCGTCGGCCGTCACGACCCTCCCCTGCGACACCGCCGAGCCCCCGGCCGAGCAGCACACCGTCCCGCTCCAGCGCTGAGCGGCCCGGCGCACCGCGCCCCCGCCATCCGGACCCTGACGTCACGGCGTATTGCGTACGCACCGCACGCGAGAAACGGCCCGGCCGCTCACCAGAGCAGCCGGGCCGTCGCCGTACGTGCGGTTCCACCCCCGCTCCGCGGGCCCGGCCGGGCCGTGCGGCCGGCCCCGCGTCGAAGTCAGGACCTGGCGAGAGTGATGTCGGCAGTGAGGAAGCCGGTGGTGGCCGTCGCCGGGTAGTCGGGGTCGTTCGCCCTGCCGACACCGCGGAGTACGGCGTCGCCCGGCCTGAAGGAGGCGGTGGGGTCGATGTTGCTGGGGAAGGAGACGGACCACGGCACCGGGGCTCCGGGCACGCAGGCGACGACCAGGTCCTCGTACGAACCGGACGCGGTCCCACTCTTCTGCGTCTG
Source organism: Streptomyces sp. NPDC032940 (assembly GCF_040636935.1). Lineage (NCBI taxonomy): Bacteria > Bacillati > Actinomycetota > Actinomycetes > Kitasatosporales > Streptomycetaceae > Streptomyces > Streptomyces sp. NPDC032940. The sequence continues at coordinate 28,255 of NZ_JBEZVJ010000020.1, forward strand.
GTAGGCACTGGCGGTGAGGGTGATGCTGGCGGGCTTGTTGCAGGTCACCGCTCCGCCGACGGTGATCTCGCCGGTGCGGGTGTCGACCGTGCCCGCGGTGTTCAGTTCCATGCCGATGGCGAGCTCCGCCGGCGGCTCGGCCATGCGGGCGTGCAGCTCGCCGCGCACAGGCAGCGTGGAGCCGCTGCAGTACCGCTCGAAGGTGGCGTCGACCTCGCTGATGTAGCCGTAGGGGCCGTAGGCGATGTGGGAGATGGTGAAGGAGCCGGTACCGGTGTCGCAGGACCGGTCGGTCGAACTGAGCTCCAGCTTGGGGTCCTCCGGCTGGGCGTCGGGCCAGCTGGAGGCATTGGTGTAGGTGGTGCCGGACGTCAGCTTCTGTCCGTAGGGCGCTTCCATGTGCAGGTACCAGCGCTCGCCCTCGGGTGTGACGACCGTGGCGCCCACGGCGGACTCCGAGGCCGGCCCGGAGATGTCGAACATCTCGGTCGTCCCGGGGGTGTAGCTGTACGACTGGCCGCCGGAGATGTACTCGCCCGGCTCCCCGCCGAAGCTGAGCGATCCCGTCACCGCCTCATGGGCTTCCGCCGTACCCGTCAGCGGTGCCGCCGACACCGCCAGGGCCACGGCCGCCGTGAGGACGGCCGCCCTACGGACAGTCCCGAGACCCAGCACGCTGCTTCTCATCGAGCTTTCCCCTTCACAAGGAACGGTCCCGGTCCGGATGAACCGGGCTGTGTCACGCGCGCGGCTACCGAATGTCAGGTACCGATCAAGTCGGACCCGGGGGGCGGCAAATGATCTCCTCGGCAGCACGCGTGGGAACCTAACACCGGCCACTGACAAGCCGGGTACGTCACCGACCCCGAGCGCGACCGCGCGTCCGGACTGCTGGATGATCCGCTCATCGACTGATGTCAGCCGTGAATGTCAAAGACCCCCAGCCGGTATCGACTGGGGGTCTTCTCGCTGGTGGGGCTAACAGGATTTGAACCTGTGGCCTCATCCTTATCAGGGATGCGCTCTAACCAACTGAGCTATAGCCCCGCCGCGCTCTGCGGTGTGTGTCCCGCGCGCTGACTCCTGAAGATTAGCGCACGAGGCGGGCAGTCCCAAAATCGATAGCCGGCGGGACCGCCCGCGCGGATCACTCGTCCTCGGCGAGCGTCAGCTCGACACCGCCGACGAAGCCGGCGGAGAGGTTGTAGATGAACGCACCCAGCGTGGCGAGGGCCGTGGCGAGGACCACGTCGATCACCGCGATGATCGTCGTGAACATCAGCACGTTGGGCAGCGACAGGAACGACTGCAGGTCGAATCCGTTGGACTCGTTCGATCCCGTGGCCTCGGAGATCGTGCCGCCGACCGTCGAGAAGACCCCCATGGCGTCCATGACCATCCACAGCACGGCGGAGGCCACGATCGTGCAGATGCCGAGCGCGATGGAGAGCAGGAAGCTGACCTTCATCACCGACCACGGGTCGGCCTTGGCCACGCGCAGCCGCGCCTTGCGGACGCGGGGCGTGGTACGGGCGCCGGTGCGCGGGCGGCGCGCGGCGGTCGCGGCCGGGCTGCCGCCCTGGGTCTGGTAGGCCTGCGGCGGGTGGTACGGTCCGCCGGGCTGCTGGGGCTGGCGTTCCCCGGGGAGCGGCGAGGCCGCCTGCCGGGTCTGCGGGCCTCTGGTGTCCGTCACAGTTCCCCCCTGGGATCCATGAGTGTCAGACGCGTGCGAGCCGGTCGCGCCGTCGTCGATCTTGCGCAGCTGAGTCGTGTGCGGATCCGCCGCACGCGCGGCGGAGCCACGGCCGCCGCCCGTCTCCGCACCCCTCGGGGTACTGGCCGATCCGGCGCCCGTGGCTCCGCTCACGATGACTCTCTCCTCGTGCTACTCGGCCGAGGGCGCCTCACCCTCGTCCGTGCCGGTGGTCGCGAAACCCTCGGCGGTCTCGTCGACGACGACGTCGCCGTCGACCTCCTCCGCCTCGCGTCCCGCCTCGGCGTTGCGCGCGATACCCACGACGGCATCGCGCTTGCCCAGATTGATCAGTTGGACGCCCATGGTGTCACGGCCCGTCTCCCTGACTCCGCTGACTCGCGTACGAATCACACCGCCCGAGAGTGTGATGGCGAGGATCTCGTCGTTCTCCTCGACCACCAGCGCGCCCACGAGCGTTCCGCGGTCCTCGACGATCTTGGCGGCCTTGATACCGAGGCCGCCGCGACCCTGGACGCGGTACTCGTCGACGGAGGTCCGCTTCGCGTACCCGCCGTCGGTGGCAGTGAACACGAACGTACCGGCTCGAACAACATTCATCGAGAGCAGCTCGTCGCCCTCGCGGAAACTCATGCCCTTGACGCCCGAGGTGGCACGGCCCATGGGACGCAGCGTGTCGTCCGAAGCGGTGAACCTGATCGACTGCGCCTTCTTGCTGATCAGCAGCAGATCGTCCTCGGCGGAGACGAGTTCGGCGCCGATCAGTTCATCGTCGGAACCGTCCTCCTGCTCCCGCAGGTTGATGGCGATGACGCCGCCCGAGCGCGGGGAGTCGTAGTCCTTCAGCGACGTCTTCTTCACCAGGCCGGCCTTGGTGGCCAGGACCAGGTAGGGCGCCGCCTCGTAGTCGCGGATCGCGAGGATCTCGGCGATGGACTCGTCCGGCTGGAAGGCCAGCAGGTTCGCCACGTGCTGGCCGCGCGCGTCCCGGCCGGCGTCGGGCAGCTCGTAGGCCTTCGCGCGGTACACCCGGCCCTTGTTGGTGAAGAACAGCAGCCAGTGGTGGGTGGTGGACACGAAGAAGTGGTTGACGATGTCGTCTTCCTTGAGCTTCGCGCCCCGGACGCCCTTGCCGCCGCGCTTCTGGGCCCGGTAGTCGTCGGTCTTGGTGCGCTTGATGTAGCCACCGCGCGTGACCGTGACGACGATGTCCTCTTCGGCGATCAGGTCCTCGATGGACATGTCGCCCTCGTACGGGATCAGCTTGGTCTTGCGGTCGTCGCCGTACTTCTCGACGAGCGCCGCCAGTTCCGCGCTGACGATCCCGCGCTGACGGACCGGCGAAGCGAGGATCTCGTTGTACTCGTTGATCTTCGCCTGGAGTTCGTCGTGCTCCTGGACGATCTTCTGCCGCTCCAGGGCCGCGAGCCGGCGGAGCTGCATCTCGAGGATGGCGTTGGCCTGGATCTCGTCGATCTCCAGGAGGTCCATCAGGCCGCCGCGGGCGATCTCGACGGTGTCGCTGCGCCGGATCAGCGCGATGACCTCGTCGATGGCGTCGAGGGCCTTGAGCAGGCCGCGCAGGATGTGGGCGCGCTCCTCGGCCTTGCGCAGGCGGAACTTGGTGCGCCGGACGATGACCTCGATCTGGTGGTTCACCCAGTGACGGATGAACGCGTCCAGGGAGAGGGTGCGCGGCACGCCGTCGACCAGGGCCAGCATGTTGGCGCCGAAGTTGGTCTGCAGGTCCGTGTGCTTGTACAGGTTGTTCAGGACGACCTTGGCGACCGCGTCCCGCTTGAGCACGATGACCAGGCGCTGGCCGGTGCGCGAGGACGTCTCGTCGCGGACGTCCGCGATGCCGCCGATCTTGCCGTCCTTCACCAGGTCGGCGATCTTCTGCGCGAGGTTGTCGGGGTTGGTCTGGTACGGCAGCTCCGTGACCACCAGGCACTGGCGGTTCTGGATCTCCTCCACCTCGACGACCGCACGCATGGTGATCGAGCCGCGCCCGGTGCGGTAGGCCTCCTCGATGCCCTTGCGGCCCACCACCAGGGCGCCGGTCGGGAAGTCGGGGCCCTTGATGCGCTCGATGAGCGCGTCAAGCAGCTCCTCGTGCGAGGCCTCGTAGTTCTCCAGGTACCACTGGGCACCGGCGGCGACCTCGCGCAGGTTGTGCGGCGGGATGTTGGTCGCCATGCCGACCGCGATACCGGCCGAGCCGTTGATCAGCAGGTTCGGGAAGCGGGCGGGCAGGACGGTCGGCTCCTGGGAGCGGCCGTCGTAGTTGTCCGTGAAGTCGACGGTCTCCTCGTCGATGTCGCGGACCATCTCCATCGACAGCGGCGCCATCTTGCACTCGGTGTAGCGCATGGCCGCCGCCGGGTCGTTGCCCGGCGAGCCGAAGTTGCCGTTGGAGTCGACGAGCGGCATCCGCATCGACCAGGGCTGGGCGAGGCGGACCAGGGCGTCGTAGATGGAGCTGTCGCCGTGGGGGTGGTAGTTGCCCATGACGTCGCCGACGACGCGGGCGCACTTGTAGAAGCCGCGCTCGGGCCGGTAACCGCCGTCGTACATGGCGTACAGGACCCGGCGGTGGACGGGCTTGAGGCCGTCACGGACGTCGGGCAGGGCACGCGAGACGATGACGGACATCGCGTAGTCGAGGTACGAGCGCTGCATCTCCGTCTCGAGCCCGACGGGCTCGACACGCATCGCCAGGGCGTCGCCCTCGGGCGTCGTCACAGGAGTGTTCTCGTCGGTCATTGCTGGTGAAGGTCCTTCCTGGTGCGGTCAGCTGAGACCGACTCAGATGTCGAGGAAGCGGACGTCCTTGGCGTTGCGCTGGATGAATGCGCGGCGGGCCTCGACGTCCTCGCCCATCAGCACCGAGAACAGGTCGTCGGCCTGCGCGGCGTCGTCGAGCGTGACCTGGCCGAGCACGCGGTGCTCCTGGTCCATGGTCGTGATGCGCAGCTCCTCGGCGTTCATCTCACCGAGACCCTTGAAGCGCTGCACCGAGTCCTCGCGGATGCGCTTGCCGGCCTGGCGGCCCATCTCGATCAGCGCGTCGCGCTCACGGTCCGAGTACGCGTACTCGAAGTCGTCCCGGCCCCACTTGATCTTGTACAGCGGCGGACGCGACAGGTACACGTGCCCGGCCTCGACCAGCGGCCGCATGAAGCGGAACAGGAAGGTCAGCAGCAGGGTGTTGATGTGCTGGCCGTCGACGTCGGCGTCCGCCATCAAGATGATCTTGTGATAGCGGAGCTTCTCGATGTCGAAGTCCTCGTGCACACCGGTGCCGAACGCGGAGATCATCGCCTGGATCTCCTGGTTCTGCAGGATCCGGTCGATGCGCGCCTTCTCGACGTTGAGGATCTTGCCACGGATCGGGAGGATCGCCTGGTACTGCGGGTTGCGGCCGGACTTGGCCGAACCGCCGGCGGAGTCACCCTCGACGATGAAGATCTCGCACTTGGTCGGGTCGTTCGACTGGCAGTCGGACAGCTTGCCCGGCAGCGACGCGGACTCCAGCAGGCCCTTGCGACGGGTCAGGTCACGCGCCTTGCGGGCCGCCACGCGCGCGGTGGCCGCCTGGATGCCCTTGCGGATGATGTCCGCGGCCTCGTTCGGATTGCGGTCGAGCCAGTCGGTCAGGTGCTCGTAGACCACACGCTGGACGAAGGTCTTCACCTCGGTGTTGCCCAGCTTCGTCTTGGTCTGGCCCTCGAACTGCGGCTCGCTCAGCTTCACCGAGATGATCGCCGTCAGGCCCTCGCGGATGTCGTCACCCGTGAGGTTGTCGTCCTTGTCGCGCAGCAGCTTCTTGTCGCGCGCGTACTTGTTGATCAGCGAGGTGAGCGCCGCCCGGAAGCCCTCCTCGTGCGTGCCGCCCTCGTGCGTGTGGATGATGTTGGCGAACGAGTACACGCCCTCGGTGTAGCCGCCGTTCCACTGCATGGCGACCTCGAGGGACAGGTTCTTGTCCTTGTCCTCGGCCTCGAGGTCGATCACGCTGGGGTGCACCAGCTCTCCCTTGCGGGAGTTGAGGTACTTCACGAAGTCGACGATGCCGCCCTCGTAGTGGTACGAGACGCTCTTGACCTCGTGCTTCTCGTCCTCGCCCGCCTCGTCCGCGCCGGCCGTCGCCTTCGCCGACTCGCGCTCGTCGGTGAGGTTGATCTTCAGGCCCTTGTTGAGGAAGGCCATCTCCTGGAAGCGCCGGGACAGCGTCTCGAAGGAGTAGTCCGTGGTCTCGAAGATGTCGCCGTCGGCCCAGAAGGTGACCGACGTGCCGGTCTCCTCGGTGGCCTCGTGCCGGGCGAGCGGCGCCGTGGGGACACCCAGCTTGTACTCCTGCGTCCACCGGTAGCCGTCGGTCTTGACCTCCACCGCCACCCGCGTGGACAACGCGTTGACGACGGAGACGCCCACGCCGTGCAGACCACCGGAGACCGCGTAACCGCCGCCGCCGAACTTGCCGCCCGCGTGCAGCACCGTCAGTACGACCTCGACGGCCGGCTTGCCCTCGGACGGGACGATGCCCACCGGAATGCCACGGCCGTTGTCGACGACCCGGACACCGCCGTCGGGGAGGATCGTCACGTCGATCGTGTCCGCGTGACCGGCCAGGGCCTCGTCGACGGAGTTGTCCACGACCTCCTGCACCAGGTGGTGCAGGCCCCGCTCACCGGTCGAACCGATGTACATGCCGGGTCGCTTGCGGACCGCGTCCAGACCCTCGAGGACGGTGATGGCGCTGGCGTCGTACGAGGCGGGAGCTTCGTCGCCGGCGGTGCTCACCGGGTCGTTCACGCCGGTGTCGGTGGACGGGTTGTTCTCGTTGGGGTTGCCGGAATCGGCCACGAAGCGCCCTTTCTGGCACAGCACGAGCCGGGCTCGTCGGCGGGTTGCCGGAGCGGCTGCGGCATGTTGCGTTGGTAAGCCTTGATCAGCGTTGCTCAGCTTGTCCCGGACGGTCCCCACGTTCGGGGCGGGATTGTCTTCCATTCTACCGGTAGCACTGACACTGATGGGGGTTTGCCGGTGCCTGAGTTCGCATGTGCCGCCCTGAACGAGCCTCTCCCGACTCCCGATATGCGGATGGGGGCCCCAGGAGGCTCACGACGGCACTCAGCGCTTCGAGGCGTCAACCCTTGGCTACTTGGGAGTCAGATCGGGATTCGCAACCGCGTGCGACGTCACGACGAAGCGGGCGCCGACGGTCCACACCGACCGTCGACGCCCGAATATGTGATGTACCTCACCAACCCGCAACGCGGGCGGACACCTCACCCGTAGGTGTCCCCGGGCCCCTTGCTCCCGGGTGCGCGCAACGGCCCGTACCGCCGGGCGGACCCGCCCGCGCCGCTCGGACCGTGCACCTTGATCACCCGCACCGAACCGTGCCCGAGGTCCTCGTTGAGCCGCGCCACCAGCGTCGGGGCGAGCAGCCGCAGATTCGTCGCCCACGCCGTCGAATCGCACCGCACGACCAGCACCCGCTCGTCCTCGTCGTACCGCTCCGGCACACAGTGCTTGGCCACGTCCTCGCCGACGATCTGCGGCCAGCGGCCCATCACCCCGCCCACCGCGGCCGGCGTCTCCCACCCGCGCTCCGTGATCAGCCGGTTGATCGCCGAGCCCAGCGCCATGGGGTCGCGGCCGTCGGCACGCGCCCCGGAGCGCAGGCCGCCGCGCCGCGCCTGTTTCTTCTGCTGCGCCGCGTCACCCCGCGCGCGGGCCGCCTCGCGCGCCGCCCTCAGCGCCACCCGCGCCAGATCCACGCCGGACGGCTCAGGGGCCTTGCCGTTCCTGCCGCCGTCGCCCCGGCCGGCCTCGCCGTTGCCCGGCACCGGCCCGTCCCCGCTCATACGCGCTCCACCGAACCCTCCGCCACCGAGAACCGCGCCCCCGCCAGCACGTGCGGCACGTCGTCGTCCACCGCGGCGGTCACCAGCACCTGCTCCCCGGGCGCCACCAGCTCCGCCAGCCGCTCCCGGCGCCGCGCGTCCAGCTCGGCGAACACGTCGTCGAGCACCAGCACCGGCTCGTTGCCCTCCGCCCGCAGCAGATCGAACGATGCCAGCCGCAACGCCAGCGCGTACGACCACGACTCTCCGTGGGACGCGTACCCCTTGGCGGGCAGCTGACCGAGCTTCAGCACCAGGTCGTCCCGGTGGGGGCCGACCAGCGTCACCCCCCGCTCGATCTCCTGCTTGCGGGCCTCGCCCAGCGCGGCCGTCAGCTGTTCGTAGAGATCCTCGCGCGTGTGGGCATCGCCGGGTGCCGACGGCCTGTACTCCAGCGCCAGCGGACCGCCGCCGGGAGCCAGCTGCTCGTAGGCCTTGTCGGCCAGCGGCTGCACGGCCGCGATCAGGTCCAGGCGCTGCGCCAGCAGCTCGGCGCCCGCCCGGGCCAGGTGCTGGTCCCAGACGTCGAGCGTCGACAGATCCATCGTGCGCCCCCCGTGCCGGCGGGCGAGCGCGGCCGACTTCAGCAGGGTGTTGCGCTGCTTGAGCACCCGGTCGTAGTCCGAGCGCACCCCCGCCATCCGCGGGGAACGGGCGGTGATCAGTTCGTCGAGGAAACGCCGCCGCTCACCCGGGTCCCCCTTCACCAGGGCGAGGTCCTCGGGCGCGAACAGCACGGTCCGCACGATGCCCAGTACGTCACGCGGTCTGACCTGCGACGACCGGTTGATCCGGGCACGGTTCGCCTTGCCCGGGTTCAGCTCCAGCTCGACCAGCTGCTGCCGCTCCCCCTGGCGCACCTGCGCCCGGATCACCGCTCGCTCGGCGCCCATGCGCACCAGGGGTGCGTCGGAGGAGACCCGGTGGCTGCCGAGGGTGGCCAGATAGCCGACCGCCTCGACCAGATTCGTCTTCCCCTGCCCGTTGGGGCCGACGAAGGCGGTGACGCCCGGGTCCAGCGGGACCTCGACCCGGGCATACGAGCGGAAGTCGGCCAGCGACAGATGCGTGACGTGCATGGTCGTTCGCCGACCTCCCCAACCTTCGGGTGTTGCCTACTTCTTCTCCACCGCGTGACCGCCGAACTGGTTGCGCAGTGCGGCGATCATCTTCATCTGCGGCGAGTCGTCCTGCCGGGACGCGAACCGCGCGAACAGCGACGCCGTGATCGCCGGCAGCGGCACCGCGTTGTCGATCGCGGCCTCCACGGTCCAGCGTCCCTCACCGGAGTCCTGTGCGTAACCGCGCAGCCCTTCCAGGTGCTCGTCGTCGTCGAGCGCGTTGACCGCCAGGTCGAGGAGCCAGGAACGGATGACCGTGCCCTCCTGCCAGGACCGGAAGACCTCGCGGACGTTCTCCACGGAGTCGACCTTCTCCAGCAGCTCCCAGCCCTCGGCGTAGGCCTGCATCATCGCGTACTCGATGCCGTTGTGGACCATCTTCGCGAAGTGGCCCGCGCCGACCTTGCCGGCGTGCACGGCGCCGAAGTCGCCCTCCGGCTTGAGGGCGTCGAAGACCGGCTGCACCTTGGCGACGTTCTCCGCGTCGCCGCCGTACATCAGCGCGTAGCCGTTCTCCAGGCCCCAGACGCCGCCGGAGACACCGCAGTCCACGAAGCCGATGCCCTTGGCGGCCAGCTCCTCGGCGTGCTTCTCGTCGTCCGTCCAGCGGGAGTTCCCGCCGTCCACGACGACGTCGCCGGGCTCCAGCAGCTCTCCCAGCCGGTCGACGGTGGCCTGGGTGGGCTCACCGGCCGGGACCATGACCCAGACCACGCGCGGCGCGCTGAGCTTGCCCACAAGCTCTTCCAGGCTGTGGACATCCGCGAGATCCGGATTGCGGTCGTATCCGACGACGGTGTGGCCCGCGCGGCGGATCCGCTCGCGCATGTTGCCGCCCATCTTGCCGAGGCCGACGAGACCGAGCTCCATCAGTTGCGTTCCTTAGGTCTGCGAGGTGGCGTGGCGGCACGCCCGCACTCGGCGGATGCGTGCCGCGGCACTTTCGTACCCACGTACGACCCTAAACCCGGACCCCCATGCACAGCTGTGGGCATACGCGCTCATACGTACGCCCTCACCTGGGGCTTTGTCCTCAGCCTGTGGACAGTGGATGAGACAGCGGACGACCGGGACGGCCTCAGCCGCTCAGCCGCACCGGCATGATCAGGTACTTGTAGGCCTCGTCCGCCTCGGCGTCCACCGCGGGCCTGCCGCTGAGCAGCGCGGGCTTCGTGGACGTCGTGAACGACAGCTGGGCCACCGGCGAGTCGATCGCGCTCAGACCGTCGAGCAGGAACGTCGGGTTGAAGGCGATCGAGATGTCGTCGCCCTCGAGCTGGGCGTCCACCCTTTCCACAGCCTGTGCGTCGTCGCTGGAGCCGGCCTCCAGGATGAGCACGCCCTGCTCGAAGCTGAGCCGCACCGGGGTGTTGCGCTCGGCGACCAGGGCCACGCGCTTGACGGCCTCCACGAAGGGGGCGGTCTCGATCACGGCGACGCTGTTGAACTCCGTCGGGAAGAGCGTCTTGTACTTCGGGAGGTCGCCCTCCAGCAGACGCGTCGTCGTCCGGCGGCCCGCGCCCTCGAAACCGATCAGGCCCTCACCCGCACCCGACCCGGACAGCGCCAGGATCACCTGGTCGCCGCTGGTCAGCGCCTTGGCGGTGTCCAGCAGCGTCTTGGCGGGCACCAGGGCGACCGCGGAGGTCTCCGGGTTCTCCGGCTTCCACAGGAACTCGCGGACCGCGAAGCGGTAGCGGTCGGTGGAGGCCAGCGTCACCGTGTCGCCCTCGATCTCGATGCGCACACCGGTGAGGACGGGCAGCGTGTCGTCGCGTCCTGCGGCGATGGCGACCTGCTGCACGGCCGCCGAGAAGACCTCGCCGGGGACGGTGCCCGTGGCGTTCGGCATCTGCGGCAGGGCGGGGTACTCCTCCACAGGCAGGGTGTGGAGGGTGAAGCGCGAGGAGCCGCAGACCACCGTCGCCCGTACACCGTCTGTGGAGATCTCCACCGGCCGGTTGGGCAGGGCGCGGGAGATGTCGGCGAGCAGCCGGCCGGAGACGAGGACCGTGCCCTCCTCCTCGACCTCCGCCTCCACGGACACCCGCGCGGAGACCTCGTAGTCGAAGCTGGACAGGCTCAGCTGCCCCTCCTCGGCCTTCAGCAGCAGGCCCGCGAGGACCGGCGCCGGCGGACGGGCCGGGAGGCTGCGGGCCGCCCAGGCCACGGCCTCCGCGAGTACGTCGCGTTCCACCCGGATCTTCACTGTTGCCGCCTCCTGCTGTTGCCGGCGCTTCTCGCCCTGCTTCGCCTTCGTCGTCTGACCCGGTGTCGTCGGCCCCGCCGAGGGGCAGAACACCGGGGACCAGTCTGACGCACCGCACTGACAGTAGGTGCCCTTCGGGGTCAAGTCGCGACGAGGGACGGTCGGGCCCGGGAGAGCGAGTTGTGCACAGGTCCCGCTTCGAAACGATTCCCGCTCTCTCTCTAGTCGGGAGTAGTAGTAGGGCCTGTGGATACCGTGGATAACCGCGTTTGTGCAGGTCAGAGCAGGAATTTTATCCACGGAGCCTGTGGGCGGAGCCGGTGGACAACCGGGCGTCTCTGTGGAGAACAGAAAGTTCTGCACACGCCGTGCACAGGCAGGGGCGACTTCTCCCCAACGCCGTCCCCAGGTTTACCCGCCTTTCCCACAGCCCAATCCGGCACCTTGATGTGACGCCTTTCACTCGTGCCGGTGAGGGGGCGCCTCGGGTTGCCGAACAGTGGACAGGGATGTGGAGAAGCGGGTGATCGCTGGGGACAACCGGCCTCAGCCTGTGGGTTGCCCGTGGACAACTTGACGTACGGGCTGGGGGTCTTTCCGTTGTCCACAGGCTGTGGAGATCTTTTGTCCACGGATCCACAGGCGGCTGACCTGCCCTGATCATTCCTCAGCATCCCAGCCTGTGGACAGGATCGGGACAACTTCCCGGTCCCCAAGCTGTGGAGGGGAAAAAGTCACCGAATCTGTGGAGGGAGGCCGTAACCCGGCAGGTATTCGAACAGCGGAGGAGCGGAGCGGGGGCGGGGCGAGAGCGGGGTGGAGCCGGTGCGGGGGTGGCGCGGGGGTGGCGGGGGGGAGCGTTCCGGCGCATCCAGGAGGCCTCAGCCGCACCCTCAGCCTCTTCCTGGGCCGTTTCGTGGCCGTTTCCCGGGTCGCGTCCCGGGTTGGCTTGCCGGGTTGCGTCTCGGGTTGGCTTGCCGGGCGTGAAAAGGCGCCCCAGGACTCTCCAGGGGCGCCTTCAGGACGCGTTCCGGCCCGCGCCGGCGGCCGCGTCAGCCGTTCTTGATGCGGTTGGTCAGCTCCGTCACCTGGTTGTAGATGGAGCGGCGCTCGGCCATCAGATTGCGGATCTTGCGGTCGGCGTGCATCACCGTGGTGTGGTCGCGGCCGCCGAACAGCGCGCCGATCTTCGGCAGGGAGAGGTCCGTCAGCTCGCGGCACAGGTACATGGCGATCTGGCGGGCCGTCACCAGCGCGCGCCCGCGCGAGGTGCCGCACAGGTCCTCGACGGTGAGGCCGAAGTAGTCGGCGGTGGCCCCCATGATGGCCGTGGACGTGATCTCGGGGGCGGAGTCCTCGCCGCCGGGGATCAGGTCCTTGAGGACGATCTCGGTCAGACCCAGGTCCACCGGCTGCCGGTTGAGGGACGCGAAGGCCGTGACCCGGATCAGCGCGCCTTCCAGCTCTCGGATGTTGCGCGAGATGCGGGAGGCGATGAACTCCAGCACCTCCGGCGGGGCGTTGAGCTGCTCCTGCACCGCCTTCTTGCGCAGGATCGCGATGCGCGTCTCGAGCTCGGGCGGCTGCACGTCGGTGGTCAGGCCCCACTCGAAACGGTTCCGCAGCCGGTCCTCCAGCGTCACCAGCTGCCGGGGCGGCCGGTCGGAGGACAGGACGATCTGCTTGTTGGCGTTGTGGAGCGTGTTGAAGGTGTGGAAGAACTCCTCCTGCGTCGACTCCTTGTCCGCGAGGAACTGGATGTCGTCGACGAGCAGGATGTCCATCTCGCGGTAGCGCTTGCGGAAACTGTCGCCCTTGCCGTCGCGGATGGAGTTGATGAACTCGTTGGTGAACTCCTCCGAGCTCACGTAGCGCACACGGGTGCCGGGGTAGAGGCTGCGCGCGTAGTGCCCGATCGCGTGGAGGAGATGGGTCTTGCCGAGGCCGGACTCCCCGTAGATGAAGAGGGGGTTGTACGCCTTGGCGGGTGCCTCGGCGACGGCGACGGCCGCCGCGTGGGCGAAGCGGTTGGAGGCGCCGATGACGAAGGTGTCGAAGAGGTACTTCGGGTTCAGTCGTGCGGTCGGTTCGCCGGGGCCGGTGGCCGGCGCGGGCTGTGCGGCCAGCGGCCCGGGGGCGCCGGTGGCGGGTCCGGGCCCGACGGGGCCGCCGCGGTGGACGTGACCGGAGCCGGGGGGCGGCTCGGGCAGGTCGCGCCGGGTACCGCGCTGGTCGTAGTCGCCGCGCGGCTGGTCGTAGTCGGGGCGCTGCGCGTCGTACGGGGGGCGTTCCGGTGACTGCGGGCGGCGGTCCTGGGGGCGCCGGTCCTGCGGGTACGCGTCCTGGGGGTACGACTCCTGGCCGTAGGAGTCCTGGGAGTAGGAGTCCTGCGGGTAGCCGTCCTGCGGGGGTGAGGAATAGCCGTCCTGGGCTGGCGGGCCGTACGAGTCCTGCTGCGGTGAGGCGTACGGATCGCGTTCCGGGAAGCCGAGGCGCTGCTGCTGCCAGCCGTAGTCGTCCTGCTGGGACGGGCGGGGCCAGGCGCCGGGCTCGGGACGCTGGTACTCCTGCGGGTAGGCGGGGCGCGCGGTGGGGAGTTGGTCGGCGCGGTGGCGGCCGTATCCCTCGTAGTCGTCGCGGTTGTGGGGCGTCGGGCCGCCCTGGCCCGTTCCGCCTGCTCCCTGGCCCGGGGCGGGGAGCTCGGGCTCCTCGTAGCGCGGCTGGGGGCGTGCGGGGGGCGCCGGCGGCGCGGGGGTCTCGCCCGCGGTCTCGTCGACGGTGATGGCGATGCGGATGGGGCGGCCGCACTCCCGGCTCAGCGTCTCGCTGACGACGGGGGCGAGCCGGCCTTCGAGCACGCCCTTGGCGAATTCGTTGGGTACGGCGAGCAGCGCGGTGTCGGCGACCAGCGCCAGGGGCTGGCAGCGGCGGATCCAGTGCTCGTCCTTCGACTCGACCCCCTGTCCGCGGTTCTCCCCGAGGAGCTGCTCCAGTACGCGTGGCCACACTGCGGCAAGATCGGCAGGTACGTCAGCCACAGGGCACGCTCTCTCACGAGTCCCTCGAAGGTGTGATTCGGGGACGGGTCGGGATGAAACTCGGGTGGGGCAGGGATAAGGGAACGAATCGGAGTTCAGTCACGGTAGTCAGCGCGACGGGTAGGGTTCAAGTCGTTGTCCCCAGCCTGTGGACAAGTGTGCCTTGGTCATCTCTGGTTTGACCGAATGGCGCAGTCTCACGTACCGTAACCAGGTCGAGTTGTCGATGGCTGCTGCCGCCTGCCTCCGATGGGCACAGGTCACGTCCAAGGTGATCGAAAAGCGGTGCACTCGGGCGTGACGCGAGCTACTCGTGGGCGCACGGTGACAGCCAGGACGGCACCCCGCCAACCCCGATTCTTTCTGGAGCCCCCGAGTGAGCAAGCGCACCTTCCAGCCGAACAACCGTCGTCGCGCGAAGACCCACGGCTTCCGGCTGCGTATGCGCACCCGTGCCGGCCGCGCGATTCTCGCGTCCCGCCGCAGCAAGGGTCGCGCCCGTCTGTCCGCCTGATCCCGGTCAGGTCATGACGTCGTGCTGCCCACCGAGAACCGGCTGAGGCGGCGCGAGGACTTCGCGACCGCGGTACGACGAGGCCGCCGGGCCGGCCGTCCGGCCCTCGTCGTCCACCTTCGAAGCGGTGCCACGGACCCGCACGCGCCTGGGGAGAGCGCTCCCCCGACACGTGCGGGTTTCGTCGTGAGCAAGGCCGTGGGTGGTGCGGTGGTCCGCAACAAGGTGAAGCGCAGGCTTCGCCATCTGATGCGGGACCGGATCGACCTGTTTCCCCCCGGTAGCCTGGTAGTCGTACGAGCGCTGCCCGGTGCGGGTGACGCCGACCATGCACAGCTGGCCCGAGACCTGGACGCCGCCCTGAAGCGGCTACTGGGAGGGGGCGCGCGATGAAGTACCCGCTGCTGGCTCTGATCAAGCTGTACCAGTGGACGATCAGTCCTCTGCTGGGGCCGGTCTGCAAGTACTACCCGTCGTGTTCCCACTACGGCTACACGGCCATCGACCGGCACGGTGCCATCAAGGGAACGGCACTCACCGCCTGGCGCATTCTGCGGTGCAATCCGTGGTCGCTGGGCGGGGTGGACCATGTTCCGCCGCGCAAGCGCCCGCGGTGGCACGAAATGCTGCGTGACGCCTGGCGTGCACGCAGGGGCGGGCCCTCCGCCGCCGAACCGGCCATCGAAGGACAGGCTTCTCCCACGAGTCCGTCCCGTCCTTCGAGCCCGGCCGCAGAGACCCAGTCCCATGCCCAAGGAGCATGATTAGTGGACACGATTGCCAGCCTCTTCAGCTTCATCACGACACCTGTCTCCTGGGTCATCGTCCAGTTCCACAGCGTGTACGGCGCCATCTTCGGCCCTGACACGGGATGGGCCTGGGGCCTGTCCATCGTGTCCCTGGTGATTCTGATCCGCATCTGCCTGATCCCGCTCTTCGTGAAGCAGATCAAGTCGACGCGCGCGATGCAGACGCTCCAGCCGGAGATGAAGAAGATCCAGGAGCGCTACAAGAACGACAAGCAGCGTCAGTCCGAAGAGATGATGAAGCTGTACAAGGAGACGGGTACCAACCCGCTCTCCTCGTGCCTTCCCATCCTGGCGCAGTCCCCGTTCTTCTTCGCCCTGTACCACGTGCTCAACGGCATCGCGACGGGCGACACCATCGGTGTCATCAACGAGCGCCTGCTGGAGAGCGCGCAGAAGGCCCACATCTTCGGTGCCCCGCTCGCGGCGAAGTTCACCGACAGCGCGTCCAAGGTGGAATCCCTCGGATCCTCCATCACCGACGTTCGTGTGGTCACCGCCATCATGATCATCCTGATGTCGGCGTCGCAGTTCTTCACCCAGCGCCAGCTGATGACCAAGAACGTCGACACGACGGTGAAGACGCCGTTCATGCAGCAGCAGAAGATGCTGATGTACGTCTTCCCGGTCATGTTCGCCGTCTTCGGCATCAACTTCCCGGTCGGTGTCCTCGTCTACTGGCTGACCACCAACGTGTGGACCATGGGCCAGCAGATGTACGTCATCCGCAACAACCCGACCCCGGGTTCCAAGGCCCAGGCCGCCTACCTGGAGCGCCTGCACAAGCACGTCACCGAGCACGGCAAGACGCGCGGACGTGGTGAGAAGGCCATCGTCAAGGCGATCGTCGCCAAGGGACGGGACCGCAACGAGTTCGAGCGCAAGTTCATCAACGGTCTGAACAAGGCGGGCCTCGCGGCTCAGCCCGACGGCACCGTGGTGAAGAGCGACGCCGCTGTCGCCGCGCAGACCGAGGACGGTGCTCCCGTCACGACGGGCACACCGAAGCGTCAGCAGCCCAAGCGGCAGAGCAAGTCCCAGCGGCAGTCGACGAAGGCGGCCGGCGAGGCCGAGCCGAAGACCTCGCTCAGCAAGTCCGACGAGCCGGAGGGTGCCAAGCAGGGCACCCAGTCCGCCGCAGCCAAGAAGTCCGCTCAGAAGCCCGGCAGCGGTGGTCGCAGCAAGGCCCAGTCCGGACAGCGCAAGGGCCCGCAGCGGCCCAAGTCCCCGTCGAAGAAGTAAGAAGGAGTCCATCCCGTGACGGAAGGCACCACCTCCGCCGCTGCCGAGGGTGCAGACACCCTGACTCGCCTCGAGCAGGAGGGCGAGATCGCCGCGGACTACCTGGAGGGTCTGCTCGACATCGCCGACCTGGACGGCGACATCGACATGGACGTCGAGGCCGACCGTGCCTCTGTCTCGATCATCAGCGACACGAACAGCCGTGATCTCCAGAAGCTGGTCGGCCGGGACGGTGAGGTGCTGGAGGCTCTGCAGGAGCTGACGCGTCTGGCCGTGCACCGGGAGACCGGGGACCGCAGCCGGCTGATGCTCGACATCGCGGGCTACCGGGCCCGGAAGCGCGCCGAGCTCTCCGAGCTGGGCGCGAAGGCCGCAGCCGAGGCCAAGAGCAGCGGCGAGGCCGTGCGGCTGCAGCCGATGACGCCGTTCGAGCGCAAGGTCGTGCACGACGCGGTCAAGGCCGCAGGGCTGCGCAGCGAGTCCGAGGGCGAGGAGCCGCAGCGCTTCGTCGTCGTACTTCCCGCCTGATCGGTTCCCACGTTCTCCGGCCCCGTCTGTTGCGCAGGCGGGGCCGAATTTTGTCAGCCTGATAGTTCTGGTGGTTCTGGCATCGGCGCCCGGGCGCCGATGCGGTACGGAAGGACGGTCCCCCGTGACGGAGGCAGCGGAGCTTCCCCCTGTGCCCGAGCAGGCACGTGAGGTGTTCGGTGATCGCTACGCGGACGCGGTCCGCTATGCGGAGCTGCTCGCCGAGGCGGGAGTGCAGCGGGGCCTGATCGGTCCCCGTGAGGTCCCGCGCCTGTGGGAGCGGCACCTGCTGAACTGTGCGGTGCTCTCGGAGGTCGTGCCCGAGGGAGTGACGGTGTGCGACGTCGGCTCGGGCGCCGGACTGCCCGGGATTCCGCTGGCGCTGGTCCGGGACGATCTGAAGATCACGCTTCTGGAGCCGCTGCTGCGGCGCACCAACTTCCTGACCGAGGTGGTGGAGCTGCTGGGCCTGGATCATGTGACCGTGGTGCGGGGCCGGGCCGAGGAGGTCATGGGCAAGGTTCCGCCCGTGCACGTGGTGACAGCCCGTGCCGTCGCGCCGCTGGACCGCCTGGCCACCTGGGGTATTCCGCTGCTGCGCCCCTACGGCGAGATGCTCGCCCTCAAGGGCGACACGGCGGAGGAAGAGCTCAAGGCCGCGGCCACGGCGTTGAGCAAGCTCGGTGCGGTGGAGACGTCGATCCTGCATGTGGGTGAGGGCGTCGTGGATCCCCAGTCCACGGTGGTGCGCGTCGAGGTCGGCGAGAGCCCTGGCGGAGTGCGCTTCGCCGCGAAGCGGGCCAAGGCGGCCCGGACGGGACGGGCACGCCGGCGGCGTGGATGAGGGCGGCGCTCTGACGACGCTGCCCTGAGGGGCGCGGTTCTGGGGGCAGTGCCCTGAGGGCGGTGCTCCGATAGCAGTGCCCCTCAGGGCGGTGCTCCGAGGGTGCTCCGTACTCCACACAAGCCTCCCCGCCTGTGCGTGCCGGAGTGTCGCGATGGATCGCCCTCGGGTGCTGTGCATCGTGTTTCACGTGAAACGTCGCTCACTGTTGCACGGCATCATCAGCCGCGGTCGCGCCGCGGCCGAACCTCGCGACCGGAGGCCTCTCGGTTCTCTCGCGGAGGATCCGGACTCTCCCGAGGATCCGACCCTCTTGCGGGCTAGGGAGTTGTCCACAGAGGTGGATTTCTCCACAGAACGTCAGGCCTCACTGGTTCACCACCCCGAAGGCATGGGAGGCTCTGTTCATTGCGAGCCTGAAGTCGAGGAGAGTGAATCCTTGCGGTCCGACGCCAACATCGCGGGACCGATGACCGATCCGGTCCCCGGTCCCCGCGCCGAGTCGATGGGGGCGGATGTTTCACGTGAAACACCGCCTCCGATGGACGACACGCCGATCGGTCGAGCGGCCCAACTGGCGGTGGAGGCTCTGGGCCGAGCCGGTGAGGGGCTGCCGCGGCCCGAGCAGACCCGCGTGATCGTGGTCGCCAATCAGAAGGGCGGCGTCGGCAAGACGACGACGACCGTCAACCTCGCCGCGTCGCTGGCGCTGCACGGGGCCCGTGTGCTGGTCGTCGACCTCGATCCGCAGGGCAATGCCTCCACCGCGCTGGGCATCGATCACCACGCCGAGGTTCCGTCCATCTATGACGTGCTGGTCGAGAGCCGGCCGCTCTCCGAGGTCGTCCAGCCGGTTCCCGACGTCGAGGGCCTCTTCTGTGCCCCCGCCACCATCGACCTCGCCGGCGCGGAGATCGAGCTGGTCTCCTTGGTGGCGCGGGAGAGCCGGCTGGAGCGGGCGATCCAGGCGTATGAGCAGCCGCTGGACTACATCCTCATCGATTGCCCGCCTTCCCTTGGTCTGCTGACGGTCAACGCACTCGTCGCGGGCCAGGAGGTGCTGATCCCGATCCAGTGCGAGTACTACGCGCTGGAGGGGCTGGGGCAGCTCCTTCGGAACGTCGACCTGGTGCGAGGGCATCTCAACCCCACCCTGCATGTGTCGACGATCCTGCTCACCATGTACGACGGCCGCACACGGCTGGCGTCGCAGGTCGCGGACGAGGTGCGCAGCCACTTCGGCGAAGAGGTCCTGCGGACGAGTATCCCGCGTTCCGTCCGTATCTCGGAGGCCCCGAGTTATGGGCAGACGGTGCTGACCTACGATCCAGGATCGAGTGGAGCCCTCTCCTACCTGGAGGCGGCACGCGAGATCGCGCTGAGGGGCGTGGGGGTCAACTACGACCCGGCCCAGGCTCATATCGGCGCACAGAATGACCCGAACATGGTGGAGGGGATCCAGTGAGTGAGCGACGAAGGGGGTTGGGCCGTGGTCTTGGCGCACTGATTCCCGCAGCCCCGACCGAGAAGTCGGTGGCCTCGGCCGCCCTGGGGAACGCGGCGTCCGCGTCCTCTTCCTCGGTGCCTGGGCTGTCCGGCGACCGGGGAGTGGCGGCTGCGAAGGTGGCCACGCTGACCTCTGTTTCACGTGAAACAGAAGAGTCGGCGCCGAGTGCCGTGGCGGGACTGCCCGAGCCTCCCCTGGGGGCTCACTTCGCGGAAGTGCCCCTGGACTCGATCACTCCGAACCCGCGGCAGCCTCGCAAGGTGTTCGACGAGGACGCTCTCGCGGAGCTGGTGACGTCGATCAAGGAGGTCGGTCTCCTTCAGCCGGTCGTCGTCCGGCAGACGGGGCCCGGCCGCTACGAGCTCATCATGGGTGAGCGGCGTCTCCGCGCCAGCCGCGAAGCAGGGCTGGAGGCCATTCCGGCGATCGTGCGGGCCACGGAGGACGAGCAGCTCCTCCTGGACGCGCTGCTGGAGAACCTGCACCGCGCCCAGCTGAACCCGCTGGAAGAGGCCTTCGCCTACGACCAGCTCCTGAAGGACTTCAACTGCACGCACGACCAGCTGGCGGACCGCATCGGCCGGTCCCGCCCGCAGGTGTCCAACACGCTGCGTCTGCTGAAGCTCTCCCCGAAGGTGCAGAACCGTGTGGCCGCCGGAGTGCTTTCCGCCGGGCATGCCCGGGCGTTGCTCTCCGTCGAGGACTCGGAGGAGCAGGAGCGGTTGGCTCACCGGATCGTGGCGGAGGGGCTCTCGGTGCGGGCGGTCGAGGAGATCGTGACGCTGATGGGTTCGAGGCCGCAGAAGCCGCAGCGGGCCAAGGGGCCGCGGGCGGGTGCTCTCGTCTCTCCGGCGCTGTCTGAGCTGGCGACCCGGCTCTCGGACCGCTTCGAGACACGGGTGAAGGTCGACCTGGGGCAGAAGAAGGGGAAGATCACCGTGGAGTTCGCCTCCATGGAAGACCTCGAGCGCATTCTTGGAAGCCTCGCTCCCGGCGAGGGCCCCGTGCTGCAGAAGGGCCTCGCGGCCGGAGAGGACGAGGAAACCGAGTCCTGACCTTCGGGCAGGTGGAGCACTTGAGGGTGCTCTGGTTGCCGAGGGGCGGGCTGTGTCCGGTGCTACCGGAACACGGCTCGCCCTTTGCTTTTCCGTCGGTGCCCACGTCCTCCATCGTGGATACGATGCCTACGAGACGGCGCAATCACCCGGCAGCACCTCTGAGAGGCAGGCAGGGGCCATGCGAACGATCAGCCGCACCGGACTGGTGAGCGCGGGACTGGGGCTGGGCGCGGCCGGTGGATTCATCGGCAGCCTGCTCAGGGAACGGAGTGCTCTCACAGCCGCCCGCCATGCGACGGGCGAAGGAAGCGAGGAACAGCGTTCATGGGGCGTCGGCTCGTACCGCTCACGCTGGACAACCTTCAAGATCTCCCCCAGCGCTGTCGTTCGTGCGTCTTCTGGGAGCTCGACCCCGTCAGCGGCGAAGCCGCGGTAGCCGGGGGGACCTCCGAGACGGAGAAGGAGGCATGGATCTCCGCGGTCCTATTGGACTGGGGGTCCTGCGGTCGGGTGGTCTACGTCGACGACGTACCGGTGGGCTTCATGCTCTATGCCCCTCCCGCCTATGTGCCGCGCTCGGCGGCGTTTCCCACCAGTCCCGTCGCTCCGGATGCGGTGCAGTTGATGACGGCCTTCGTGCTGCCGGGGTACCAGGGGCAGGGGCTGGGACGGGTGATGGTGCAGACGGTCGCCAAGGATCTGCTGCGGCGAGGCTTCAAGGCGATCGAGGCCTTCGGGGATGCCCGCTGGAAGGAGCCCGCGTGTGTGCTGCCGGCGGATCATCTGCTGGCCGTGGGCTTCAAGACGGTACGGCCGCATCCCTACCATCCGCGGCTGAGACTGGAGCTGCGGTCCACGCTGTCCTGGAAGGAAGACGTGGAGATGGCGCTGGACCGGCTGCTCGGAGCCGTACAGAAGGAGCCGGTGCTGCGGCCGCTGTGATGATGCCGAGGTCTGGAGGCCTCGCAGCACCTCAAGCGCACTGAAGCACCTCAAGCGCTGCAAGCCGAAGGGGCCGGCCCAGACGGGTCGGCCCCTTCGTGTTTCACGTGAAACATCAGTCGGCGATGAAGTCCTCGAGGTCGCGGACGATCGCGGCCTTGGGCTTGGCGCCGACGATGGTCTTGGCGACCTCGCCACCCTGGTACACGTTCAGCGTGGGGATGGACATGACGCCGTACTTGGCGGCCGTGCCCGGGTTCTCGTCGATGTTCAGCTTGACGATCTCGATCTTGTCGCCGTACTCGGCAGCGATCGCCTCGAGGGACGGCGCGATCTGGCGGCACGGTCCGCACCAGGCGGCCCAGAAGTCCACCAGCACGGGCTTGTCGTTCTTGAGGACGTCCTGCTCGAAGGAGTCGTCGGTCACTTGCTTCAGGGTGCCGGCCACGGCGGGCTCCTTAACTGGTTGGTGCGGGGAGGGTGGGGATCAGACAGTGGTCTTCTCGGGCTCGGCCTTGTCCTCGTCGGTGAGCGCGGCGAGGAAGCGCTCGGCGTCGAGAGCGGCGGAGCAGCCGGTGCCGGCAGCGGTGATCGCCTGCCGGTAGGTGTGGTCGACCACGTCACCGGCGCCGAAGACACCGGTCAGGTTGGTGCGGGTCGACGGGGCGTCGACCTTCAGGTAGCCCTCCGGGTCCAGGTCGAGCTGGCCCTTGAAGAGCTCGGTGCGCGGGTCGTGACCGATGGCGATGAACAGGCCGGTCACCGCCAGGTCCGAGAGCTCGCCGGTCTTGATGTTGCGCAGCTTCAGGCCCGCCAGCTTCTGGTCGCCCTGGATCTCGGCGACCTCGCTGTCCCAGACGAACGAGATCTTCGGGTCGGCGAAGGCGCGCTCCTGCATCGCCTTGGAGGCACGCAGGGTGTCGCGACGGTGGACGATCGTCACGGACCTGGCGAACCGGGAGAGGAACGTGGCCTCCTCCATCGCGGTGTCACCGCCGCCGATCACGGCGATGTCCTGGTCCTTGAAGAAGAAGCCGTCGCAGGTCGCGCACCAGGAGACGCCGCGGCCGGACAGGGCGTCCTCGTTGGGCAGACCGAGCTTGCGGTGCTGGGAGCCGGTGGTGACGATGACGGCCTTCGCCCGGTGGACGGTGCCCGCGGTGTCGGTGACGGTCTTGATCTCGCCGGCGAGGTCGACGGCGACGACATCGTCCGGGATGAGCTCGGCGCCGAAGCGCTCGGCCTGGGCGCGCATGTTGTCCATGAGCTCGGGGCCCATGATGCCGTCCTGGAAGCCCGGGAAGTTCTCCACCTCGGTGGTGTTCATCAGCGCACCACCCGCGGTGACGGCGCCCTCGAACACCAGCGGCTTCAGCGACGCGCGCGCGGTGTAGAGCGCCGCCGTGTAGCCGGCGGGCCCGGAGCCGATGATGATCACGTTTCGGACGTCGCTCACGGCTTCATTCCTCGTCTCTGGACTGCGTCTTCAGGTCCGGGTGGAGCTTCGGTCGGAGCTCTCATCCCACCCAACGGATCCTAAGGGGCGCGCATTCCCGCTGTGTCGGGGCACACGGCGGACGACGAGGAAGGGCGGCTCAGGGCTGCGTGTAGGTGTGCTGCAGCAGCACGGTGGCCTTGCCGACGGCGGGCTGGTCCACACAGGCCGAGTCGACGATGTAGGCGGTGACCCGGCTGCCGTTGAGGGTGTCCGGCAGCACCACGAGCAGTGCTTCCCTGCCCTTGTAGACGCCCTCCTCCGTGGCGAGCGCGGCGTCGTCGCGGCCGATGGCCTTCTGGACGCACTCGGGAACGATCGTCGGCTGGGTGAGGACGTGGTTCTCCGTCTCGGACTGCGTGCCGAAGCTGTGCGGCGTTCGCGGCCCGCTCCGCGTGTCCTGCCCGTCGCCGCCGACGAGCTCGGTGACCTGCTGCTGCAGCTTGGCCTCGGAGAAGGTGTCCACGGGCGCGGTCTGCTGTTTGTGGGCCGCCGTGTCGTCGGCCGGGCTGCCTCCAGTCACGGACGCCACGATGACGGACCCGATCCCCAGGGCGGCTGCCGCGGCCACGGCGCCGAGGGCGGCGATCCTGCGCCGTCCGGTGCGCCTGCGGTCCTTGCGGCCCGGGCCCGTGGTGGAGGTGCGGGCACGGCCGGAGGGACGGTCGGTCGCGCATGTTTCACGTGAAACATGCGTGCCGTCGTGGCCCTCGTCCTCGGCGGACGCATCCGGTGCTGCCGGAGCTGCCGCGTTCAGCAGTGCTTCGGCGGCGAGGGCGGCGTCGATGCGTTCCGCCACGTCGTCGGGCATCCGCTGGGGCCCCGGCAGGGTTCCGAGCAGGCCCTGGATCTCCTCCAGCGATGCGTAGACGTCCGCGCAGGGCTCGCAGGTCTCCAGGTGCCGCCGTACGTCCGTGGTCCGTGCGGGGGGGAGCAGGCCTTCGGCGAGGTCGGAGATCTCGGCGACGTCCGGATGCCCGGCCATGTCTGTCGTCGACGACGTCACGCTCGTCCACCTCCGCCCTTCACTGCGGCTGAATCGCTCTGGCCTGCTGCCGGCGGGCCCGTCCGGTGCGGTCCCGCTGCGGGTGGGACGGATGCGCCTCGCGTCCGGTTCCCCTCGGGGCCGGGCTTCTCGTCGTCACCGCTGCCGTCCGGGCGCAGATGGGTGAGGAGCGGCAGCAGCCTGGCTCTGCCACGGGCACACCGGCTCTTGACCGTGCCGACGGGCACGTCGAGGATCCGTGCCGCCTCGGCGACGGGGTAACCCTGCATGTCGACGAGGACGAGGGCCGCCCGCTGATCGGCCGGGAGCGTTCCCAGAGCCTCGACGAGCTGGCGGTGCAGGTCGTGGCGCTCGGCGGGGGCCGAGGCGGACTCGTGCGGCTCCAGCAGCTGCTCCAGGCGTTCCGCGTCGTCGACCGGCGCGGTCTTGCGGGAGGCGGCCTTACGGGCCCGGTCCAGGCAGGCGTTCACGGTGATCCTGTGCAGCCACGTCGTGACGGCCGCCTGGCCGCGGAAGGTGTGCGCGGCACGGTAGGCGGAGACGAGTGCGTCCTGGACGGCGTCAGCGGCCTCCTCACGGTCCCCCAGAGTGCGCAGGGCTACCGCCCAGAGCCGGTCCCGATGCCGCCGCACAAGCTCACCGAAGGCATCGGGATCGCCCTCGACGTGGCGGGCGAGCAACTCTTGATCGGTGGGCCCCTCACCCCTCGTGCCGTCCGCCATCGCACCCTCTCCTCGCGGCAGATGCCGTCAGCTGGTCACCTTGACGTCCGCCAGCCTGCCGCGCCACTCCCCGGTGTCCGCCTGCTTGGGCAGATCGGTGAGCCACACCAGCAGATACCGGCTCTGGAAGGCTTTGGAGGGCTTGAGCTCCACTGTGGTTCCGGAGCCCTCGGCGACCTTGCCGTAGTCGTCGAACGACGTCGGCTCCTCGGTGGCGTCCGCACTCGCGCTGCGCAGTTCGACGGACGTATTTCCGACGAAGGTGACCGTCACCTTCCCGACCTGCTGGACCTTGCCGAGGTCCACGATGACGCCGACCCCCGACTTGAGGCGGCCGAAGTCGGAACTGAGGTAGTAGTCCGTCTGCCAGTACGTGGAGGGGCTGCCGTCGTAGACGTTCTCTATCTCGGACGGCTTCTCGGACTGGTCGCCGAAGGGGTCGAAGTCCCGGGCGGCGCTGATGCTGATGGGCTTGCCGGACGCCGGAATCTTCGGGCTCTTGTCGTCGCCGTCCGTCGTCTGGGTCTGGTTCTGGTCGTCGGCCTTGCCGCCCCGTTCCATGAGCGCGTCGGCCAACTGCCAGCTGCCGAGGCCGAGCGCGGCGATCAGCAGGGCGGAGACGGTCCACTTCAGCGCCTTGCCGGTACGGCTCTGCAGCGGCGGCGGAGGCGTCGGCACCGGCTGGGTGACGCCGGGGTGCGGTGCCGGACGGCCGTACGTGCCCTGCTGGTACGACGTGCGCTGATAGGCGGGTGGAGCGGTGAACGTCGGCTCCGGCGGGCGGATGCGGGGCATCTCACCGATCGCCTTGACCAGTTCCTCCGGCGTAGTGCACGGTGCCTCGTGGCGCGAGGCGGTGGCGCCGTCGTTGACGAGCGCCCGCATGGCGAGCTCGGACAGACCGCGGTGGACGCCGGCGCGTACCTGGTCCGGCGGGATCAGGCCGATGTCCTTGGGCAGCCCCGCCATGCCGTGGGCGTCGCTCTCGTACGGCCAGCGCTGGGTGAGCGTGGCGTACAGCAGGGCGCCGATGGCCTCGGTGTCGGTGCGCTGCGGGGTGTCGGAACTGATCCCGCGCAGGGCGGCGCTGACGGCCAGTCCGCGGATCCGCCACTGGCCCGTCGACGTACGCAGCACGGCGTTGGGGTTCAGGCGCAGGTGCGCGAGGCCCTCGCGGTGTGCCGCGGCCATCGCGGACGCGACCTGACTCACCATCTGGTAGGCGTCGTACGCGTCGAGCGGGCCCGCGGCGAGGAGCGCGGTCAGTTCGGTCGCGTCGGGGAGCCATTCGTGGACGACGTAGACGAGGTCGTTGTCCTCGACGGCGTCCAGTACCTGGACGAAACGCGGATCGCCGAGCAGCGCGGCGGAGCGTGCGGCGGCCAGTACGGAACGGGCCCGCGCGTGGTCCGCCGGCAGGACGTGGACCCCGACGGCACGGCGGAGTTTCTCGTCGACGGCCCGCCAGCTGCTGAAGCCGTCCAGACGGGTGACGCATTCCTCGAGGCGGTAGCGTCTGGCGAGCTTGTGCCCGCTGTGCAGTTCGGGAGGCGAGGCCTTGCCGGAATCCTCGCTCGTGGGGCTCCCCTGTGCCTCGTCGCTGTCCGTGTCCCGCTCCCGGTTGTTGGCCGGTCCGTCGGCCGTGGACTGGTCCGCCTCTGCGGTCAGCGGCTTGTCACCGCTGTTGTCTGCCACGTCGACGGCAGCTGTGCTCCGTTCCGCCACCGTCGTTCCTGCCTCCCCATTCGATGCACGCCGACCGACTCCCGATGCGCGCAGCCCGACGCCGAACCCAATTGTGCCCACAGTCCGCCGCTATGCACGACACACAGCGGCGGACGATGGTTGTGCGCCTACCCCCGGTCTCAGCGTCCCAGGCGTCCGCGCACCATACCGACCAATGAGTTGACCTCTTCGATCCGCATCTTTCGGGCGGCGACGAAGAAGACACCGAACAGGATCGCCGCACCGGCCAGCAGAGCGGCGAGGGATCCCACGACGCCTTGGCCGAGGCTGTGGCCGATCCCGTAGCAGGCGGCGCCGCTGAGCAGGGCGGCCGGGACGGAGGCGATGCACAGCCGGGCGTACGTGCGCAGCACCCGGGCGCCGTCCAGGTCCCCGCCGAGTCGCTTGCGCAGCCTGCGCCAGGCGACGCCGACGCCGATCGCGTAGGCCAGGCCGTAGGCGGCGGCCATGCCGACCACCGCCCAGCGGGCGGGCAGCAGGACGTAACACAGACCGGACGCGGCGGCGTTGAACGCGGCCACGATGACCGTGTTGTAGAAGGGCGTCCGGGTGTCCTCGTAGGCGTAGAAGGCGCGCAGGACGACGTACTGCACCGAGTAGGGGATGAGGCCGAGGCCGAATGCCATCAGCATGTAGCCCATGTTGGTGGCCTCGCTGGTGCCCGAGGAGCCGAACATCAGCGTGCACATCGGGATGCCGAGCGAGACGAACCCGAAGGACACGGGCACGATGGCGACGGCCGTCGTGCGCAGGCCCTGGGAGATGTCGTCCCGGACCGCGCCGGCGTCGTCCTCGGAGGCCGAGCGCGAGATGCGCGGCAGCAGGGCGGCCATCAGGGAGACCGTGATGATCGCCTGCGGCAGTCCCCAGATCAGCTGCGCGTTGGCGTAGGCGGCGAAGCCGGTGCCGTCGACGGGGGACGCCGTGCCCGCGGCCGTGGAGAGCTGGATGACGATCATGGCGCCCGCCTGGTTGGCGAGGACGAACAGGACCGTCCACTTGGCGAGGGTGACGGCCTTGCCGAGTCCGTGGCCCCGCCAGTCGAAGCGCAGCCGCAGCCGGAAGCCCGTCTCACGCAGATACGGGATCATCGCCAGGGACTGCACGACCAGGCCCAGCAGCACGCCGATGCCGAGCAGGCGCTGGCCCTCGGGCGGGATGCTGGTGACCTTCATGCCGGAGGTCTCCGCGGTCCCGTAGACCCAGATGAACATGCCCAGGGTCACGATGATGACGATGTTGTTCAGGACCGGGGTCCACATCATCGCGCCGAACCGGCCGCGGGCGTTGAGGATCTGCCCCATCACCACGTGCAGGCCCATGAAGAAGATCGAGGGCAGGAAATAGCGGACGAAGGTGACGCCGACGTCGTTCGCGGCCGGATTGCTGGCGACGGGGTTGGACAGGACCCGGATCAGGAGCGGGGCGGCGAAGACGGTGATCGCGGTGAGCGCGCCGAGCGCCACCATGACCAGGGTCAGCAGACGGTTGGCGAAGGCCTCGCCGCCGTCCTCGTCGTCCTTCATGGCCCGTACCAGCTGGGGCACGAAGACCGAGTTGAGGCCGCCGCCGACGGTGAGGATGTAGATCATGGTCGGCAGCTGGTAGGCGACCTGGAAGGTGTCGCCGAGCAGGCCCACGCCGAGCGCCGAGACGATCAGCGCCGAGCGGATGAAGCCGGTCAGCCGGGACACCATCGTGCCCGCCGCCATCACGGCGCTGGACTTCAGCAGTCCGCCCGCACGGCCGCCCTTCTTGGGAGCGGCCGCCGGTGGCGCGGCGGGGCCGCCGGCTTCCTGGACCGGCGCCTCGGCCGCCTCCGGGGCGGGGGCCGCCGCGTACTGGCCCGGCGCGGGCGCCGCGTACTGCCCGGGCGCCGGAGCGGCACCGCCGTACGGACCGGGGCCCTGGGAGCCGCGGTACTCGTCCGGCCCGGGCGTCGCGCCGTACTGCCCGGGAGCGGGCACGGGCGAGGGAACCTGGGACTGGTCGTCGTAGGAGGGGTGACCGCCGCCCTGCTGCTGGTCGCGGAACAGATGGGCGAAGGCGTCCGGCTCGTGCCGCTGCTCGCCGGCCTGGGTTACCAGGTCGTCGACACCGACGAACTGGGTCGTGCGCGGGTCGTCGCCGTACGGCAGGTACTGGGTGGGGCCCTCCGGCTCGGGGGCCGGGGTCTGGGCCCAGACGCGCGGGTCGGGGGCGTACGGCGACTGCGACGGCGGGCCGTACAGCTGCTGCTGCGGCGGGTACGTACCCGGGGGCGGCGGGGGGTGCGCGGCGCGGTCGTAGAGCGCCTCGGAGACCGGGTCCTGGGCGGAGAGGTCCTGCGCCCGGTAGGGATCCTGGTCGTAGGCGTCCTGGAGGTACATGTCCGCGGGCGGCTGCGGCGTCTGGCCGTGGTCGGGCACGGGACCCTCGGGGTGGCCCGAGCCGTCCACGGCCTGACCGCGGTCACCGTCGTACGGCGCGTTCATGGTTACCCCACCTCATCGTCCCGGGCCGACCGGCCACGACATCCTCAACGGTCCACTCTCTCACCCGTGCCGGACGGGTCGGCGTTTTCCGCTGCGGTGTCCGGTGCCGGGTCACTCGGCTGCTCCGGGTCACCTGCCCGTGAGCGGTCCTCGGACTCCGTGGGACGCGCCTCGGGGTCGTCGGGGTTCTCGGAGGCACCGGGCTTCTCAGCCCCGTCCTCGTCGTCATCGGCTTCCGGGTCCTTGCCGGATCCGCCCTGGTCCGCACGGGCGGCGGCCCGCTTGCGCTGCGTGTACATCCGGAAGCCGGCGAGGACCAGGAGCAGGACACCGCCGCCGATGACCAGCATCACCGTGGCGGTGATCTCGGTGACCTTCACGTCGAACGTGACGGCCTCGCCGTAGCGCCGGCCGTCCAACGTGTACAGCTGGGCGATCACCGTGGCCCGGCCGTTGGCGTTGGCGGACGTGGTGAACTTCACCGACTGGCTGTGGCCTCCGGAGACGGATACCGGCTGCTCCTGATAGGCCGCGCCGTCGATCTCCAGACGTGTCGGATTCGTCGAGGTGAGCCGCAGCACCAGGGGGCCGACATCCTGGACCAGGTTGTTCTGCACCGTCACAGGGATCGTGGCGCTGCGGCCCGACAGCTTCGTCTCCGACTTGTCGATCAGTCTGACCCGGCCGCTCAGCGCGTCGAGGTACGACCTCACTCCGGCGCGGAACGACTCCGCCTGCGCGGCCCTGCCCCGCCAGGACGCGGACATCTCCCGGTTCAGCGACCGCCCGAAGGGCGTCACGACCCGGGACGGGTCCGACAGGACGACCTTGAAGTCGTCGAGCTTGTCCTGCGTCTGCGCGATCTGGGTGAACGCCGACCGGGGCAGTTCCTTCTTCCGCAGTGCCGACGGGTACGAGGAGGAGCCCGGCACCTTGGTGGTGGCCTCGGGGTCGGGCTTGGCCGTGGCGGCGTCCGCCAGCTTCTGGGGCTGGGACCAGGTGCCGCCCTGGAGTGTCTTCAGCGCCTCGGCCATCGCGCGGGCCTGGCTGCCGGAGGGCGTGCGCTGCGGGGCGACGACGATGCTGCGCTGCTTGCCGGTCTGGAGCCCCAGCGCCAGGCTCTGGGCGAGGAACCGCTGCACCGCGAGCGTGGACGCGGAAGCCTTCGCGAGGTCGCCCTCGAACGCCGTGGACAGCCGGGCGTCCGTGACGACGGCGGTGACCCCGCCGCCGATGGGACGCGCGGCCGACGGGGTGTACGGCAGGCCGTTGGTCTCCTGGAGGCTGTCGCTGCGGGCGATCACCTTGTCGGCGCCCGCCGAAGTGGCGACCTTGACGATCGACCGGTCGACCGCGCCCTCCACGGGCCACGCGAAGTCCGTGTTCGGTT
Source organism: Streptomyces sp. NPDC032940 (assembly GCF_040636935.1). Classification (NCBI taxonomy): domain Bacteria; kingdom Bacillati; phylum Actinomycetota; class Actinomycetes; order Kitasatosporales; family Streptomycetaceae; genus Streptomyces; species Streptomyces sp. NPDC032940. Next base: position 58,526 of record NZ_JBEZVJ010000020.1, read on the forward strand.
TCACGTGGAGGATCGGCGGGACCGTGTTGTCGACGACGTCGGTGGCTTCCTTTAGCTGGCTCAGCGACCCGGCGATGTCCGTGCCGTTGTGGGCCAGGGAGGCCAGATCGGGGTCGGCGAAGGGCAGCGCGACGACTTCCCTGTCGGCCACCGCGTCCTGGAGGTCGGCGAGCCACTGCTTGGCGACGTCCTGGTGGGTGCCGCTGACGGTGTCGTCCCCGCTGCGGACCCGGTAGCTGCCCGTCATCGCGTCGACGGAGGCGAGCAGGTCGGGATCGACCACCCAGGTGACGTCGAGGTCCTTGCCCAGCGCGACCATCTGGTTCAGGCGGCCTCCGGGGGAGATCTCCTTGGCCAGGTCGTCGTTGAGGAAGACCGGCGTCTGCTCCTCGTTCGGGCCCGTCTCGGCGGCCATGTGGGTGGTCGAGACGAGGGGCCAGAGATACGTCGTCTTCGTCTTCTGCTCGGCCGCGTCGGGCTGCCAGGGCAGGAAGGTGCGCTGGATCCCGAGGACCTGCTCCCACGGCTGCGCCGAGGTCTGGCCGGAGAGGGAGACGGCGAATTCGTAGACGCCGTCCTCGCCGAGGTCCAGGTCGTCGGCCGGGACGGAGATGTTGAAGTGCTCGGCGACACCGGGGGCGAGCTCGTCGAACTTCGCCGTGTACTTGTCGTCGATCTCCGGAGGGACGGATCCCGACAGGTCGGTGCCGTCCTTGGCGACCGCGTCGACCGACGAGCGGGTGTTGATCTCCGCTCCCACCCGCAGTCCGACATGGGCCTTGGTGACCGGCTGCTTGCCGTGGTTGGTCACGGTGCCGGACACGGTCACCGTGTCCCCCGCGGTCGGGGCGGACGGGGTGAGCGAGTCGACGGCGACGGCCACCGAGCCGGAGTCCGAGTCGGCCTCGGTGGCCGCCTGGCCTTCCGCGTGCGCCGGACCGGCGGGCAGCTGGAGCAGACCGGCCAGCAGGGGCGCACCGGCGAGCAGTGCCGCGGTGCGCCGGGCCCGCCGGCGGGCAGGTGAGGCACCGGTGCCCTGGAAGTCTGCCGCCTCGGCCACGCGCTGTCCGTCCCTCGTCGTGTCAGTGGTCGTCGGAATGTGCGTCCACGCATGGTAACGATGCGCGCTGAGGGGAAGTGCCGCGGCGTACGCCACAAGATCCGCCCCGACGTGGGCTGCCCCGTATGTGCCCCTATATAGGGGAGCGGGACGGCAAGGGCGGGTGGCCGGGCGCACGGACAACGGAGGCGACCGCGTCCGCCCGGGCCACGTACCCTGTCCTGTTGTGCCGAACGCCAACGAAGTCAACCCCAGTGCCATGAGTCAGGCGCAGCCTCGCGCGGTGAGCGAACCGTTGCGGGTAGCGCCTGTCGCCGACGACCTCGCCCGCCGTTTCCAGGAGGCCGGGTTTTCTCTCGCCCTGGTCGGCGGCTCGGTCCGGGACGCGTTGCTCGGCCGGCTCGGCAACGACCTGGACTTCACGACCGATGCCCGGCCGCAGGACGTACTGAAGATCGTGCGGCCGTGGGCGGACGCCGTCTGGGAGGTCGGGATCGCCTTCGGCACGGTCGGGGCACAGAAGGACGGCTTCCAGATCGAGGTGACCACCTACCGGTCGGAGGCGTACGACCGCACCTCGCGCAAGCCGGAGGTGTCGTACGGCGACTCCATCGAGGAGGACCTGGTCCGTCGCGACTTCACCGTGAACGCCATGGCCGTCGCGCTCCCGGAGAAGACGTTCATCGATCCGCACGGCGGGCTCGACGACCTCGCGGCCCGTGTGCTGCGGACTCCCGGCACTCCCGAGGAGTCGTTCTCGGACGACCCGCTTCGGATGATGCGGGCCGCGCGTTTCGCCGCCCAGCTCGACTTCACGGTGGCCCCCGAGGTCGTCACGGCCATGAAGGACATGGCCGGGCGGATCGAGATCGTCTCCGCCGAGCGGGTCCGGGACGAGCTGAACAAGCTCCTTCTCTCCACTCACCCGCGCAAAGGGCTGACCCTGCTCGTGGACACCGGCATCGCCGAGCACGTCCTGCCCGAGCTGCCCGCGCTGCGTCTGGAGCGGGACGAGCACCACCGGCACAAGGACGTCTACGACCACACGCTCATCGTCCTCGAGCAGGCGATGGCCCTGGAGACCGAAGGCCCCGACCTGGTTCTCCGGCTGGCCGCTCTGCTCCACGACATCGGCAAGCCGCGCACGCGCCGGTTCGAGAAGGACGGCCGGGTCTCGTTCCACCACCACGAGGTGGTCGGGGCCAAGATGACCAAGAAGCGCATGACCGCGCTCAAGTACTCCAACGACCTGGTGAAGGACGTCTCCCGCCTGGTCGAGCTGCACCTGCGCTTCCACGGCTACGGCACGGGCGAGTGGACGGACTCCGCGGTGCGCCGCTATGTCCGCGACGCCGGCCCGCTGCTCGACCGCCTCCACAAGCTGACGCGCTCGGACTGCACGACTCGCAACAAGCGCAAGGCCACCGCGCTCTCCCGGGCGTACGACGGCCTGGAGGAGCGGATCGCGAAGCTCCAGGAGCAGGAGGAGCTGGACGCGATCCGCCCGGACCTGGACGGCAACCAGGTCATGGAGATCCTGGGCGTCCCGCCGGGTCCGGTCGTCGGCCGGGCGTACAAGTTCCTGCTGGAGCTCCGCCTGGAGAACGGCCCCATGGGCCACGAGGCCGCGGTGGCGGCGCTCAAGGAGTGGTGGGCCGGCCAGGAGTCGTGAGCTGCGGAACCAGGTCGTGTTTCACGTGAAACACGACCTGGTTCCGCAAAAGGGGCGGTGTTTCACGTGAAACACCGCCCCTTCACGCCCTCACAGGCGTCTGCCTACTTCTTGTAGTCCTTCAGGCAGAGCAGGAAGTCCTTGCCGTCGCCGCTTTCGGTGTAGACGTACTGGAAGTCCTTCGCCTCGGCCTCGCACTTGCTCTGGGCCATCGTGTCGGTGAGGAACGAGCCCTCGATCTTGGCCAGCACCTCGTACTGGGCCTTCGAGTCCGAGCAGTCGACGACCTCGAGGTCCGGGTCGTTGTCGTTGGTGCTGCCGCGGTGCATGCAGTCACCGACCGCCGCCGTGTTGGCGTCGTCGCGGCTGGCGATGTAACCGCCGACAGCCACACCGACGACGATCACGGCGATGACTATGTTCTTGATCGTCTTGAAGCTGACCTTGCGGCGGGTCGGCTCCGGCGGGACCGGGGCGTACGGTGCACCCTGCTGAGGGAAGCCGGTCTGGCCGGCCTGCTGCGGGAAGCCCTGCTGGCCCTGCGCGTAGGGGTTCTGCCCCTGGGGCTGCTGCGGGGCCTGCGGCTGGCCCTGCGCGAACGGATTGCCCTGGGGCGGCGGAGTGGTCACTGGGGGTCCCCCTAAACATGGGTGCATGACGCGAACATGGCGCGAGTAAGACGCACGTAAGTTACCGGGCCCCACCGACATCTCTGTAGCCCGGTGGGGCTCTGTGGCACTGATGTGACACTTACTGCTTGCCAAAACAGGCCATAGCCACCGCAACTGCTCCGTAGACAGCGGCGACAGTGACGACCAGCGGCACCGATCGGCCGTCCGGCGGCAGCATCAGCGCGGCCACCGCGGCAGCACCGACGAAGGCGACATTGAAGAGCACGTCGTAAACGGAGAAGATCCGGCCACGGAAGGCGTCGTCGACAGTCGACTGCACGATCGTGTCGGTCGCGATCTTTGAGCCCTGGGTCGTCAGGCCCAGCACGAACGCCACGGCGAGGAGGGGGCCCGTGGCGAACGGCAGCCCCAGCGCCGGCACCAGCACCGCCGCGGTGGTCGCGCACACGGCCATCCAGCGGCCGGGGCCGAACCGCCCGGCACCCCACGGCGTGAGCACCGCCGCGGCGAAGAAGCCGCCGCCCGAGACGCCCAACACCAGCCCCAACAGCGCGAGCCCTTCGTCCGTCTCCGACGTCAGGGCGTACCGGCACAGCATCAGCAGGAGCACGAGCATGGCGCCGTAGCAGAACCGCATCAGCGTCATGACCGCGAGCGCCCAGGCCGCTCCCCGGCGGGCGGGTGCGAGGAGATGGCGTATGCCGGCCACCAGTCCTCTGGCCGTCCCGGCGAGCGCCGACGCGAGATGCGGGTGCACCAGCACCCGGTCCGGACCCAGCAGCTCCACCGCCATCCGCAGCGACGCGAGCGCGCCGCACAGGTACAGGGCGGCCGCGAGCAGCACCACGGCTGCGTCGGAGTCGGCGACCACGATCCGCACGACGAAGGCCAGTCCGCCGCCGGCCGTCGCCGCCAGGGTCCCCGCCGTCGGCGAGAGGGAGTTCGCGATCACCAGGCGCCCCGGGTCGACCACGCGCGGCAGCGCGGCGGACAGCCCTGCGAGGACGAAGCGGTTGACGGCGGTGACGCACAGGGCGGAGACGTAGAAGAGCCAGTCCGGGACGGAGGCCACGATCAGCGCCGCGGTCACCGACGCGAGTACGGCGCGCAGCAGATTGCCGTACAGAAGGACCTGGCGGCGGCGCCAGCGGTCCAGGAGGACACCGGCGAAGGGCCCCACCAGCGAGTACGGGAGCAGCAGGACCGCCATCGCGGAGGCGATCGCGGCGGCCGAGGCCTGCTTCTCCGGTGAGAAGACCACATAGGTGGCGAGCGCGACCTGGTAGACGCCGTCGGCGCCCTGGGAGAGCAGACGCACGGCGAGCAGGCGCCGGAACCCCTTCAGGCGCAGCAGGACGCGCAGGTCACGGACGACGGCCATGGGGCACAGCCTCACATACGCAAAGGTCCCCGGGTCGTGCGACCCAGGGACCTTCAGCGGACTTCAGCCGGGCGCGCTCAGCGCTCGACCTCGCCCTTGATGAACTTCTCGACGTTCTCGCGGGCCTGGTCGTCGAAGTACTGGACCGGCGGGGACTTCATGAAGTAGCTCGACGCCGACAGGATCGGACCGCCGATGCCGCGGTCCTTGGCGATCTTCGCGGCGCGCAGGGCGTCGATGATGACACCGGCCGAGTTCGGGGAGTCCCAGACCTCGAGCTTGTACTCCAGGTTCAGCGGGACGTCGCCGAACGCGCGGCCCTCGAGGCGCACGTAGGCCCACTTGCGGTCGTCCAGCCAGGCCACGTAGTCGGACGGGCCGATGTGGACGTTCTTCTCGCCGAGGTCCCGGTCGGGGATCTGGGAGGTGACGGCCTGCGTCTTGGAGATCTTCTTGGACTCCAGGCGCTCGCGCTCGAGCATGTTCTTGAAGTCCATGTTGCCGCCGACGTTCAGCTGCATCGTGCGGTCGAGGATGACGCCCCGGTCCTCGAACAGCTTCGCCATCACGCGGTGCGTGATGGTGGCGCCGACCTGCGACTTGATGTCGTCACCGACGATCGGCACGCCGGCCTCGGTGAACTTGTCCGCCCACTCCTTGGTGCCGGCGATGAAGACCGGGAGAGCGTTGACGAAGGCGACCTTGGCGTCGATGGCGCACTGGGCGTAGTACTTCGCCGCGTCCTCTGAGCCGACGGGCAGGTAGCAGACGAGGACGTCGACCTGCTTGTCCTTGAGGACCTGGACGATGTCGACCGGGGCCTCGGGGGACTCCTCGATGGTCTCCCGGTAGTACTTGCCGAGACCGTCGAGGGTGTGGCCGCGCTGGACCTGGACGCCGCTGTTCGGCACGTCGCAGATCTTGATGGTGTTGTTCTCGGAGGCGCCGATGGCGTCCGCGAGGTCCAGGCCGACCTTCTTGGCGTCCACGTCGAACGCGGCGACGAACTCGATGTCACGGACGTGGTAGTCGCCGAACTGGACGTGCATCAGGCCCGGGACCTTGGACGCCGGGTCGGCGTCCTTGTAGTACTCGACGCCCTGCACCAGCGATGCGGCGCAGTTGCCCACACCGACGATGGCTACGCGAACCGAACCCATTCCGGTTGCTCCCTGTGTGTACGAGTGAGGCCCTGACTGGGCGCTCACGTGGCGGTGTCGCCGGGCGTATCCGGCCGGGGGTCGTCCCCCGGCCGGGGCAGGCCGCCCGTCGCTCCAGATGTCGTGTCCTGTTGAGCGGTCCCCTCGGCGGCGGAACCTCGCAGGTCCCGCCCCGCCCGCTCGCTCTCGATGAGCTCGTTCAGCCAGCGCACTTCGCGCTCCACGGACTCCATTCCGTGGCGCTGGAGCTCGAGCGTGTAGTCGTCGAGGCGCTCCCGGGTGCGGGCCAGCGAGGCCCGCATCTTCTCCAGGCGCTCCTCCAGCCGGCTGCGTCGGCCCTCGAGGACGCGCATGCGCACGTCACGCGACGTCTGCCCGAAGAACGCGAAGCGAGCGGCGAAGGTCTCGTCCTCGTACGCGTCGGGGCCGGTCTGCGAGAGGAGCTGCTCGAAGTGATCCTTGCCGTCGGCCGTCAACCGGTAGACGATCTTGGCGCGCCGACCCGTGAGGGAGGCGGCGGCCTCGCCGACGTTCCCCGGTTCCTCGATCAACCAGCCGTTGGCGACCAGCGTCTTGAGGCAGGGGTACAGCGTCCCGTAGCTGAACGCCCGGAACACACCGAGTGACGTGTTGAGCCGCTTGCGCAGCTCATAGCCGTGCATCGGGGATTCGCGGAGCAGGCCGAGTACGGCGAACTCGAGGATGCCGGAACGCCGGCTCATCGTCGCCTCCTCTCGTCCTTATGCCGCACTGATGTATCGACTCGATACATCCAGACGATAGAACGACCTCGCCCATGCGACAAGGGGTGCGCTGGTGAACGGGATCACATCGAGGATTCATAGTGAGCAAGTTGCCTGATTTGAGGTGAACTTCGGGCCTCGGGGGTTTTGGCGGTGCGTAGTCTGTGCGCCATGCAGACTGCCGGGAACCGAGTGACGCGTGGGGGCGTCCTCGTCCCCGGTGCAGTACGGGTGAATGCGGTAGGGGCCGCATCCGTACTTCGGGGGGACCGGAAACCAGCCGCCTTTTCCAGGCGCGCAAAGGTGCGCCTGCCCGAGGAGTAGTCGTTCGATGAGCGAGCACCGTCGCAAACCGCCGCAGCCGCAGGGAGGCGGACGTGCCGCGGCCCGACGCGGCCAGTTCGGCTCGTCCTCCGGCCGCCGTGCGGCACCGCGAGGCGCCACAGGGTCTCCGTCCGGCTCGTACGGTCCGGAGGACGAGGAGCGCCCCTATGGGGGCCGAGCCGAGGCCCGGCGCGCGGCACAACGCAGCGGAGGCGGTCGCCGCAGGGCGGCCGAACCGGCCCGTGGCGGCCGGCGGGCAGGCGGCGCCGCCGCCGGGGGCGCCGCAGGGCGGGGCCGGGCGGCGGCTTCCGGCAAGAAGCGGATGATCGACTATCCGCGGGGTGACCGGGACGGCTGGCAGCGCTGGGTGCCGTCATGGAAGCTCGTCTCGGGTCTCTGCATCGCGTTCTTCGGCTGTTTCGTGGCCGCCGCCGGCATCGCGTACGCCATGGTGGGCATCCCCGATGTCGCCAAGACCGCGACCGCCCAGAACAACGTGTACTACTGGGCCAACGGTGACGTGATGGTCGCCACCGGTGGTGAGCGCAACCGGCAGGTGGTCAAGCTCTCCCAGATCCCCAAGGCGATGCAGAACGCCGTCATCTCCCAGGAGAACAAGACGTTCTACTCCGACAGCGGCATCGACCCGAAGGGCATCGCCCGCGCCGTGTTCAACATGGCCCGGGGCGGCGAGACGCAGGGTGGTTCGACCATCACCCAGCAGTACGTCAAGAACGCGATGCTCGAGGACCAGTCGCAGACACTCTCCCGGAAGTTCAAGGAGATCCTCGTATCGGTCAAGGTGGGCGCCGAGGTCGACAAGGACGAGATCCTCGCCGGCTACCTGAACTCCGCCTACTACGGCCGAGGTGCCTACGGCATCCAGGCCGCGGCACGGGCGTACTTCAACAAGGACGCCGTCAACCTGAACCCGGGCGAGTGCGCCCTGCTGTCGGCCGTCCTCAAGGGCGCCACCTACTACGACCCCGCGGGTGCCAGGTCGATCGACCCGGCCGCCACCCCGCAGGCCAACCAGAAGCGCGCCCTGAGGCAGATGCAGGACACCCTCGACAAGATGGTCGAGTACGGGCATCTGGACCAGGCGGAGCGGGCCAAGTACACCGAGCTCCCCAAGGTGCAGAACCCTCGGTCGAACACCCAGCTGGGCGGTCAGATCGGGTACCTCGTCGATCTCGCGAGGGCTTCCCTGATCAAGGAGGGCGTCGCGACCCGGGACCAGCTGGACCAGGGCGGCTACGAGATCCACACGACCTTCGACAAGAACAAGGTCCAGAAGCTCGAAGCCGCGGTCACCAAGGTCTACAAGGCGAACATCAAGCCCGAGGAACGTCCCAAGACCGACACCCACGTCCAGTTCGGCGGAGCGTCCGTGAACCCCAAGACGGGGGCCATCGAGGCCATCTACGGTGGCGCCGACGCGACCAGGCACTTCACCAACAACGCCGATGTGACCGGTGCCCAGGTCGGTTCGACGTTCAAGCCGTTCGTGCTCGCGGCGGCGATGAAGTGGGGGGTGCGCGATCCCGAGGGCCCCGAGGAACAGCCGCAGGACGCACGTACCGTCGTCTCCCCGAAGAGCCTCTACAGCGGTGAGAACGACCTCAAGATCAAGAACTACGACGGCTCGATCTGGACGAACGAGAAGGGCGAGCAGTGGCGGCAGGAGAATGACGGCAAGGACTCGGTCGGTGATCCGCCGGACTACAAGATCGACCTGCGGGAGGCCATGCGGGAGTCGGTGAACTCCGCCTATGTGCAGCTCGGCATGGACGTCGGGCTCGACAAGGTCAAGGAGGCCGCTGTCGACGCGGGCCTCCTGCCGGACAGCCTGACGGGCACCAGCTACCCGTCCTTCTCCATCGGCGTCTCGGACCCCAGCGCGATCCGCATGGCGGGCTCGTACGCCACCTTCGCGGACAGCGGGAAGCAGCGTGACCCCTTCTCCGTCACCAAGGTGGTCCGAGAGGGCGCCACGATCTACACGCACCAAGGCGAGACCGAGCAGGCCTTCACCGCGAAGGTCGCGGACAATGTCACGGACGTCCTGAAGACGGTCGTCGAGGACGGCACGGGCTCCAACGCCCAGCTGCCGGGCCGTGAGGTGGCGGGCAAGACCGGTACCACCGACGGCAACAAGTCCGCCTGGTTCGTCGGATACACCCCGCAGCTGTCGACCGCGATCAGCATGTTCCGCTACCCGGACGACGAGTCCATCAAGAACCGCACGTTCCTGGAGATGTACGGAACGGGCGATCAGGACAAGATCCACGGTGCGTCGTTCCCGTCCGAGATCTGGCACGACTACATGCTGGAGGCGCTGAAGGACGAGCCGGCGGAGAAGTTCCCGACTCCGGAACCCATCGGTGAGGTCATCAACGACACACCGTCACCGAGCCCGACCCCCACCCCCACGGAGACGGAGGAGGCGAGCCCCACGCCGAGCCCGACGCCCAGTGAGACTCCGACCAGTCCCTCGCCCACGCCGACGGAGACCTGCGGTGTCTTCGACTGGGACTGCGAGAACGGGGACAACAGCGGCAATCAGAACGGCGGCAACGACACCTCCGGCGGGGACGGTGATCCGTCGCCCACGCCCTCGTCCAGTGCGACGGACGGCGACGGCAATGGCGACGGCGGCGGTAATGGCAACGGAAACGGGCCAGGAGGCACCATCTGGGGTTCGAGCGGATAGCCGCCGAGATGCCCGGTGTGCGTGTTTCACGTGAAACACCCGCTTGTTTCACGTGAAACAGGGGCCGCCGCACCCATCAGGGTGCGGCGGCCCCGTCGTATTCCCAGACACGTACGGCAGGATGTGCCCCATGCCCAGTGCAGAATCGACGCCAGCGAGCGTGCACGAACCGGATCGGGTGCCCCCGAGCAGGGAGGACGCGGTCGCCGCGGCAGGCAGCGAGCTGATCGGCGGTCCCCTCGGCCGGCGCGCCCTGCTCGGGACGTCCTGGTGGACCCCGGTGCGAGTGATCGCGCTCGTGGCGATCGGTGTGTTCGCCCTCGGCCTGGTCCAGAAGGCGCCCTGCTACAACGGCGCCTGGTTCTTCGGCGCCAGCTCCCAGTACACGCATGCCTGCTACTCGGACATCCCCCACCTCTACCAGGGCCGTGGGTTCATCGACGGGCTCGTGCCCTACTTCGACAAGCTCCCGGGCGACATGGAGTACCTCGAGTACCCGGTGCTGACCGGCGTGTTCATGGAGGTGGCCGCCTGGCTCACCCCGGGCAGCGGCAGCGTCCAGGACCAGGAACAGTGGTACTGGATGGTCAACGCCGGGATGCTCATGGTGTGCGCGGCCGTCATCGCCGTCTGCGTCACCCGCATGCACCCCAGGCGCCCGTGGGACGGCCTGCTGGTCGCGTTGGCGCCCGCCTTCGCGCTCACCGCCACCGTCAACTGGGACCTTTTGGCGGTCGCCCTGACGATCGCGGCGATGCTGATGTGGTCACGAGGGCGTGCACTGGCCTTCGGTGTGCTGCTGGGGCTGGCCACGGCCGCCAAGCTCTACCCCTTCCTGATCCTCGGCCCGCTGCTCGTGCTGTGCTGGCGTGCGGGCAAGTGGCGGGAGTTCGGGAAGGCCCTGATCGGCGCGGCCGGTGCCTGGCTGGTGGTGAACCTGCCGGTGATGCTCTTCGCCTTCGACGGCTGGTCGAAGTTCTACACGTTCAGCCAGGAACGCGGCGTCGACTTCGGGTCCTTCTGGCTGATCCTCGTCCGGAACTCGGACGACCCGCCCAGCACCGAAACCGTCAACACACTCGCCACGCTCCTGATGCTGCTGTGCTGCGGCGCCATCGCGGCACTCGCCCTGACCGCGCCTCGACGGCCGCGGTTCATCCAGCTCGCCTTCCTCATCGTCGCGGCGTTCATCCTCACCAACAAGGTGTACTCGCCGCAGTACGTCCTGTGGCTGGTGCCGCTGGCCGCGCTGGCCCGGCCGAAGTGGCGGGACTTCCTGATCTGGCAGGCGTGCGAGGTGGCCTACTTCCTGGGCATCTGGATGTACCTCGCCTACACGACCAGCGGAGACGCCCACAAGGGCCTGCCGACGGACGGCTACCACTGGGCCATCGGCATCCATCTGCTGGGGACGCTGTATCTGTGCGTCATGGTCGTCCGCGACATCCTGCTGCCGGACCGGGACCCGGTACGGCGGACCGGCGACGACGATCCCTCGGGCGGCGTGCTCGACGGCGCCGAGGACGTCTTCGTCCTCGGACCCGCGGCCCGTCCGGCGCAGCACGCGGCCCATGTCGAGGGCCCTCGCGTGGAATGGGGCGCCGGCCGGCAGCCCGGCGGTTCGCTCTGAGCGAGGCGTGAAAAGGGCCGTGCACGGGTGACCGTGCACGGCCCTTTCGCCGTTCTCGGGACTCTCGCGCCGTGCGCGGCCCTCAGCGGTCGACGAGGCGGTCGAACTGCGTGGTGGTGTGCCGCAGGTGCGCCACCAGCTCGTCACCCACCGTCGGCTCCGGGGCGTCGGAGGGCACGAAGAGGATCGACACCTGCATGTGCGGCGGCTCCGCGAACCAGCGCTGCTTGCCGCCCCAGACGAACGGCGACAGGTTCCGGTTCACCGTGGCAAGGCCCGCCCGGGCGACACCCTTGGCGCGCGGCATGACACCGTGCAGCGCCTTCGGCGCCTCCAGACCGACGCCATGGGACGTGCCGCCCGCCACGACCACCAGGAAACCGTCGGAAGCCGCCTTCTGCTGCCGGTAGCCGAAGCGCTCCCCCTTGGCCACACGGGTGACGTCCAGCACCGCACCGCGGTACTCGGTGGCCTCGTGGTCCCCCAGCCACAGCCGCGTCCCGATGCGCGCGCGGAACCGCGTCTGCGGGAACTGCTGCTGGAGGCGGGCGAGTTCGTCCGCCTTGAGGTGGCTGACGAACATCGTGTGCAGCGGCAGCCGGGCCGCGCGCAGCCGGTCCATCCACCCGATGACCTCCTCGACGGCGTCCGAGCCGTCGGTGCGGTCCAGCGGCAGATGGATGGCGAAGCCCTCCAGCCGGACGTTCTCTATGGCGGCGTGCAGCTGCGGCAGGTCCTGCTCACTGATGCCGTGCCGCTTCATCGAGGACATCACCTCGATGACCACCCGCGCGCCGACCAGGCCGTACACGCCGTCGATGGAGGACACGGAGCGCACGACCCGGTCCGGCAGCGGCACCGGCTCCTCGCCGCGCCGGTAGGGCGTCAGCACCAGCAGATCGCCGCCGAAGAAGTCCTTGATCCGGGCGGCCTCGTACGTCGTGCCCACGGCGAGGACGTCGGAACCGAGGCGCGTGGCCTCCTCCGACAGCCGCTCGTGTCCGAAGCCGTAGCCGTTGCCCTTGCAGACCGGGACGAGCCCGGGGAACTGCTCCTGCACGTGCTTGTGGTGCGCCCGCCAGCGCGCGGTGTCGACGTAGAGCGTGAGCGCCATGGCCGGACCTGGAACCTTTCTCGTGGCTGCGGTGTGTCAGAGGTGAGGGTGACTCGCCGGAGGCTGTGGAAGCCCCTTAGACGCTACTGGAGCGGCGTGCGCGGGTCAGCGGCGCGACATGTAGATGTCGAGCGCCTTGTGGAGCAGCTTGTTCAGCGGGAAGTCCCACTCCCCGAGGTACTCGGCCGCCTGCCCGCCCGTACCGACCTTGAACTGGATCAGGCCGAAGAGGTGGTCGCTCTCGTCCAGGGAGTCGGAGATGCCGCGCAGGTCGTAGACGGTGGCCCCGAGGGCGTAGGCGTCGCGCAGCATCGCCCACTGCATCGCGTTCGAGGGCCGGACCTCGCGGCCGATGTTGTCGGAGGCGCCGTAGGAGTACCAGACGTGCCCGCCGACCACCAGCATCGTGGCCGCCGACAGGTTCACCCCGTTGTGCCGGGCGAAGTACAGCCGCATGCGGTTGGGGTCCTCGTTGTTGAGGGCCGCCCACATGCGCTGGAAGTAGGACAGCGGACGCGGCCGGAAGTGGTCGCGCACCGCCGTGATCTCGTACAGGCGCTGCCACTCCTCGAGGTCGTGGTAGCCGCCCTGGACGACCTCGACGCCGGCCTTCTCGGCCTTCTTGATGTTGCGGCGCCACAGCTGGTTGAAGTTCTTGTGGACCTCTTCCAGGGACCGGTTGGCCAGCGGGACCTGGAAGACGTAACGGGGCTGCACGTCGCCGAAGCCGGCGCCGCCGTCCTCGCCCTGCTGCCAACCCATGCGGCGCAGCTTGTCGGCCACCTCGAAGGCACGCGGTTCGATGTGGTCGGCCTCTATGTCGCGAAGCCGCTTGACGTCGGGGTCCTGGATGCCCTTCTTGATCGACGCGGCGTCCCAGCGCCGGATGATCACCGGGGGGCCCATCTTCACCGAGAAGGCGCCCTGCTGCTTCAGGTGCGCCAGCATGGGCTCCATCCACTCCTGGAGATTCGGAGCGAACCAGTTGATGACCGGGCCCTCGGGGAGGTACGCGAGGTACCGCTTGATCTTGGGCAGCTGCCGGTACAGCACGAGGCCCACACCGACCAGCTGACCGGTCCGGTCGTCGAACCACCCGAGGTTCTCCGAGCGCCATTCGGCCTTGACGTCGGCCCAGGCCGGAACCTGCATGTGACTCGCCGCCGGCAGGCTCTGGATGTATGCCAGATGCTGCTCGCGGCTGATGGTCCTCAGGGTCAGGCTCATTCGGGGCGCTCCTCGGGCTGGTGTGTCCCCATGGGTACAGGGGCTCCGGCTCTCGCGCGAAGCCTACTGCGCCCTGTGAGCGCCCCGTCCGGCGTACGGGGGGTCCGCGCCTCCCGCGGGACGGCGCGGACCGTGGGTCAGCCGACGAGCCCGCCGTGGGCGATGCCGAAGTAAAGGCCGATCGCGGAGGCGCCGATGCCCAGGACCAGTCCGAAACGCTCTCGGGTCGTCTCGGAGATGTACTGGCCGTATCCACCGGTCAGGACACCGGCCAGTCCGGCCCAGGAGGTCAGGGCGTGGAGCCATGAGAAACCCGCGGTCACGAGGGACAGCACCCCCAGCGCCAGGCTCACGGCCATCAGCGTGTCCTGGAGCGGGTGAGGTTTGCCGTCGGTGGCCAGCAGGCCGGTCCTGGGTTTGGCGGGTCGCATGATCTGTGCCATGGAGAACCTCCAGCCGAAGGCAGGTCTGTCTTCGCCCTGCGCTTCCGATGTGTACAGATTGCGTCCCCCCGCAGGCGGATTTCAACCGCAAGCCACCGGCCGGGTACTCTGTACCTTCTGCACTGGTGTCTGCTGCCAGCCCCGGGCCGGGTCGCCTCCTCGGAGGAGCCCCGATTGTCAGTGGGTGCTGGTTTACTCACTGATGCCGGTGCCAACGCATCGCAACCCTCCTGCCACGGAACGACCGTGGCCGCTGAGTCCAAAGGAGGTGGGTTCCACATGCGTCACTACGAGGTGATGGTCATCCTCGACCCCGATCTCGAGGAGCGCGCTGTCTCCCCGCTGATCGAGAACTTCCTCTCTGTCGTCCGTGACGGCGGCGGAAAGGTCGAGAAGGTCGACACCTGGGGCCGTCGTCGTCTCTCGTACGAGATCAAGAAGAAGCCCGAGGGCATCTACTCGGTCATCGACCTGCAGGCCGAGCCTGCGGTCGTCAAGGAGCTCGACCGCCAGATGAACCTGAACGAGTCGGTCCTCCGGACCAAGGTCCTCCGTCCCGAGATGCACTGAGCTTCCGCTCAGCTGAATCCGGGATTCGAGTAGCAGCACAAGCAGCCAGCAGCAAACCCGCCGAGAGGTTCCCCCATGGCAGGCGAGACCGTCATCACGGTCATCGGCAATCTTGTCGACGACCCCGAGCTGCGCTTCACCCCGTCCGGTGCGGCCGTCGCGAAGTTCCGTGTCGCGTCGACCCCCCGCACCTTCGACCGCCAGACGAACGAGTGGAAGGACGGCGAGAGCCTCTTCCTGACCTGCTCGGTCTGGCGCCAGGCGGCGGAGAACGTCGCCGAGTCGCTCCAGCGAGGCATGCGCGTCATCGTGCAGGGCCGGCTGAAGCAGCGGTCCTACGAGGACCGTGAGGGCGTCAAGCGCACGGTCTACGAGCTGGACGTCGACGAAGTCGGTGCCAGCCTGCGCAGCGCCACGGCCAAGGTCACCAAGACCTCGGGCCAGGGTCGCGGCGGCCAGGGCGGTTACGGCGGCGGTGGCGGCCAGGGCGGCGGCGGCTGGGGCGGCGGCCCCGGTGGCGGCCAGCAGGGCGGCGGCGCACCCGCCGACGACCCCTGGGCCACGGGCGCTCCCGCCGGTGGCGGTCAGCAGGGCGGCGGCGGTGGCTGGGGCGGTGGCTCCGGCAGCGGCGGCGGCTACTCGGACGAGCCCCCCTTCTAGGGGCTCCACCCACACTTCTTGATCACACAGGAGAAACATCATGGCTAAGCCGCCTGTGCGCAAGCCGAAGAAGAAGGTCTGCGCTTTCTGCAAGGACAAGGTCACGTACGTGGACTACAAGGACACGAACATGCTGCGGAAGTTCATTTCCGACCGCGGCAAGATCCGTGCCCGCCGCGTGACCGGCAACTGCACGCAGCACCAGCGTGACGTCGCCACGGCCGTCAAGAACAGCCGTGAGATGGCGCTGCTGCCCTACACGTCCACCGCGCGATAAGGGAAGGGTGACCGACTCATGAAGATCATCCTCACCCACGAGGTCTCCGGCCTCGGCGCCGCGGGCGACGTCGTCGACGTCAAGGACGGCTACGCTCGCAACTACCTGATCCCGCGGAAGTTCGCTATCCGCTGGACCAAGGGTGGCGAGAAGGACGTCGAGCAGATCCGTCGTGCTCGCAAGATCCACGAGATCCAGACCATCGAGCAGGCCAACCAGGTGAAGGCCCAGCTCGAGGGTGTGAAGGTCCGTCTGGCCGTCCGCTCCGGCGACGCCGGTCGTCTCTTCGGCTCCGTCACCCCGGCCGACGTCGCCTCGGCGATCAAGGCTGCCGGTGGCCCCGAGGTCGACAAGCGCCGTATCGAGCTGGGCTCGCCGATCAAGACCCTGGGCGCCCACGCGACGTCCGTGCGTCTGCACCCCGAGGTTGCCGCCACGGTCAACATCGAGGTTGTTTCCGCCTGAGCCTGGCTCTCGCTGAAGCGATGAGATGGGGCCGCATTCCCGACCGACCGGGAGTGCGGCCCCATTGTCATGGCGGACGAGACGCCGGGGAGCCGGTCGCGCCGCGTGTTTCACGTGAAACCGTCTGTTTCACGTGAAACGGTCAGCGCGTCGCGCCGGTGACGACCCAACGGCCCGACCGCGCACGCCACCACAGCGTCAGCATGCGCATGGTCATCATCAAGGTCATGGCTCCCCACAGCGCCGTGAGCCCCCCGCCGAGCGTCGGGACGAGAAGCGCAGCGGGAGTGAAGACCGCCAGGGTGAGCAGCATCGCCCAGGCAAGGTACGGGCCGTCCCCCGCGCCCATCAGTACGCCGTCCAGGACGAAGACCACGCCGCAGACCGGCTGGGAGAGCGCCACGATCACCAGGGCGGGCAACGCGGCGTCCTTGACCGAGGAGTCGCTGGTGAACAGGGGCAGGAACGCCGGCCGGGCCAGCACCACGAGAAGGCCCAGCAGGACTCCGACGGCGATGCCCCACTCGACCATCCTGCGGCAGGCGTCCCGGGCGCCCTGGGTGTCACCGGCTCCCAGATAGCGCCCGATGATGGCTTGTCCGGCGATGGCGATCGCATCGAGGGCGAAGGCCAGCAGGCTCCACAGGGACAGGACGATCTGATGGGCTGCGATGTCGGCGTCGCCGAGCCGGGCCGCCACGGCCGTGGCGATCATGAGGATCGCCCGCAGGGACAGGGTACGGACGAGCAAGGGAATTCCGGCCTGCGCGGACGCCCTGATCCCGGCGGCGTCCGGGCGCAGGGACGCGCCGTGCCGGCGTGCTCCGCGGACGACCACTCCCAGGTACACCGCGGCCATGCCGAGTTGGGCGATGACGGTGCCCCAGGCGGAGCCCGCGATGCCGAGACCGGCGCCGTAGACGAGCCCGACATTGAGAACGGCGTTGGCGACGAAGCCGGCGACGGCCACGTAGAGCGGGGTCCGGGTGTCCTGCAGTCCCCGCAGAACACCGGTCGAGGCGAGCACGACGAGCATGGCGGGGATACCGAGCGAGGAGATCCGCAGATAGGTGACTGCATAGGGGGCAGCGGTGTCGGAGGCCCCGAAGAGGTCGACCAAGGACGGCGCCGTCGGCAGGACGACGGCGATGACGGCGGCGCCGAGCAGCAGCGCCAGCCAGATGCCGTCCATGCCCTGACGGATGGCGGCCTGCAGATCGCCTGCCCCGACGCGTCGGGCGACGGCCGCCGTGGTGGCGTAGGCGAGGAAGACGAACACGCTGACGGCGGTGGTCAGCAGGGCTGAGGCGACGCCGAGACCGGCGAGTTGTGCGGTGCCGAGATGGCCGACGATGGCGCTGTCGGCCATGACGAAGAGGGGCTCGGCGACGAGCGCGCCGAAGGCCGGGACAGCCAGCGCGACGATCTCTCGGTCGTGCCGGCGCCGGGCGGTGCGGGAGCGCGCGGGGGCCTGTGTCATGAGCACCAATCTAATCGTCCACAGGTAAGAGATGCAAAGCTTTAGCAACCCTTACTTATCCTCGCACCCGGTGCGCTCTTGTGTGCGGTTCGAAGTGATCTTGATCCGACTGGGAAAGTTTTTCTTCTGCACAGCCCGTGGATGGTGAACCCGCAGGTCAGAAGAGTGTCTGTGGTCACAGGGAGGGCTTGTTCACAGGGCTGTCCACCGGGTCGTGCACAGCTTTCGACGAGTTGTCCACAGCATCTGGCCAGTCGTCCACATGGCCTGTGGATAACCAGATTGGCTGACGGTGCCCGCGGGCCTACGGTGGTCCGGCGCCTGCTCCTGTCGACGGCTTGTGAACCATCACAAAACCGACGCTTTAGAACCGGAGTTGGGCGTCTTATTTGTCA
This sequence comes from Streptomyces sp. NPDC032940, assembly GCF_040636935.1. Taxonomy (NCBI): domain Bacteria; kingdom Bacillati; phylum Actinomycetota; class Actinomycetes; order Kitasatosporales; family Streptomycetaceae; genus Streptomyces; species Streptomyces sp. NPDC032940. The sequence goes on from NZ_JBEZVJ010000020.1 coordinate 76,472, forward strand.
GTGCCGTGCCGTAGAAATGACGAGCACGGCGAGGTCCGCTCGGCGGACGGGAGGAGGTGGCTCGGTGAGCATTTCCGAGCCCTTGGACGACCCGTGGGCCGACAGCGGCCCCAGTGATCGTCTTCCTGCGTCCCGCCGTCGGAGCGACAGCGCCAGGACCCGCGACGACCAGCACGATCGTGGCCGTGACGGCGGCGCGTGGGACGGCGCGGGACCGTCCACGTTCGAGCGGGTGCCCCCGCAGGACCTGGAGGCCGAACAGTCTGTACTCGGCGGCATGCTGCTGTCCAAGGACGCCATCGCGGACGTCGTCGAGATCCTCAAGGGCCACGACTTCTACAAGCCGGCCCACGAGACGATCTACCAGGCGATCCTCGACATCTACGCCAAGGGGGAGCCGGCCGACCCCATCACGATCGCCGCCGAGCTCACCAAGCGCGGTGAGATCAACAAGGTCGGCGGTGCCTCGTATCTGCACACGCTCGTCCAGACCGTGCCCACGGCCGCGAACGCCGCCTACTACGCGGAGATCGTCCACGAGCGTGCGGTCCTGCGCCGCCTCGTGGAGGCAGGCACCCGGATCACGCAGATGGGATACGCGGCCGACGACGACGTCGACGAGATCGTCAACCGTGCCCAGGCCGAGATCTACGCCGTCACCGAGCAGCGCACCAGCGAGGACTACCTGCCGCTGGGCGACATCATGGAGGGCGCGCTCGACGAGATCGAGGCGATCGGGTCGCGCAGCGGCGAGATGACCGGTGTGCCGACGGGATTCACCGACTTCGACTCGCTCACCAACGGCCTCCACCCGGGGCAGATGATCGTCATCGCCGCCCGTCCGGCGATGGGCAAGTCGACGCTCGCGCTGGACTTCGCTCGCGCCGCCTCGATCAAGAACAATCTGCCGAGCGTCATCTTCTCGCTCGAGATGGGACGCAACGAGATCGCGATGCGTCTGCTGTCCGCCGAGGCCCGCGTCGCGCTGCACCACATGCGGTCCGGCACGATGACGGACGACGACTGGACGCGGCTGGCACGCCGGATGCCCGACGTCTCGGCCGCTCCGCTCTACATCGACGACTCCCCGAACCTGTCGATGATGGAGATCCGCGCCAAATGCCGCCGGCTCAAACAGCGCAACGACCTCAAGCTGGTGGTCATCGACTACCTCCAGCTGATGCAGTCCGGCGGCTCCAAGCGGGCCGAGAGCCGCCAGCAGGAGGTCTCGGACATGTCCCGTAACCTCAAGCTGCTGGCCAAGGAGCTGGAGATCCCCGTCATCGCGCTCTCCCAGCTGAACCGTGGCCCCGAGCAGCGCACCGACAAGAAGCCGATGGTCTCCGACCTGCGTGAGTCCGGCTCCATCGAGCAGGACGCCGACATGGTGATCCTGCTGCACCGTGAGGACGCCTACGAGAAGGAGTCGCCGCGCGCGGGCGAGGCGGACCTGATCGTGGCCAAGCACCGAAACGGTCCGACGGCGACCATCACGGTCGCCTTCCAGGGTCACTACTCCCGGTTCGTGGACATGGCGCAGACCTGATCGGCCGATCAGGGAAAACGGTTCGACGCGGGGTGCGCGGCCCGGTGGACTGGGGGCATGACGACACCACACGAAGAGCTGCTCCCCGGCACCCGCCGTGCACTGCTGCACCGGATCGCCGTCGCCCAGGCCGAAGGCCGCACGCCGTCGCTCGTCGCCGCGGTGGTGCGGGACGGACGGACCGTGTGGCACGGGGCGCGGACATCGGTCGACGGGCACGCGCCGGACGAGAACGTGCAGTACCGGATCGGCTCGATCACCAAGACCTTCACCGCCGTTCTGGTGCTGCGGTTGCGCGACGAGGGCGTGCTCGACCTCGGAGACCGGCTGGAGAAGCACCTGCCGGGCACCGGAGCGGGCGAGGCCACCATTGCCGGACTCCTCGCGCACACGGGCGGGCTGGCCGCCGAGTCCCCCGCGCCGTGGTGGGAGCGGACCCCTGGCTCCCTGCGTCCCGAGCTGGCCGATGTCCTGGGCAAGCAGCCTCTGCTGCATCCGGTGGGCCGTCGACACCATTACTCGAACCCCGGTTACACGCTGCTGGGCGCGCTGGTCGAGCGACTGCGCGGGGCGCCGTGGGAGGACGTGCTGCGGCGGGAGGTGCTGGAGCCGCTGGGTCTGGACCGTACGACCACGCAACCACAGGCGCCGCATGCCGGCGGCTGGGCGGTGCATCCGTGGGCCGACGTGATGCTGCCGGAGCCCGCCGAGGACCTCGGGCGGATGGCTCCGGCCGGTCAGCTCTGGTCCACCACCGGGGACCTGGCGCGGTTCGCCGCCTTCCTGGTGAAGGGCGACGACAGGGTGCTGAGCGCCGAGACGGTGCGGGAGATGCGGGCCCCCGCGGCGCCGGCCGAGGCCGCGGACGTCGCGGACGGTGTGACGTACGGGCTGGGCCTGCAGATCCAGCACCGGGACGGACGGCTGCTCGTGGGCCACTCCGGTTCCCTGCCGGGTTTTCTGGCCAACCTCACCATCGGCGTCGAGGACGACGTGGCGGCGGTCGTGCTGACCAACTGCACCTCCGGCCCGCTGACGGCCGGGGTGGGCGCCGACCTCGTACGGATCGTCGCGGAGGCCGAACCGCGGATCCCGGAGCCGTGGCGGCCGCTGCCGGACGTCGACGCCTCCGTGCTGGAGCTGACCGGGCAGTGGTACTGGGGGACCCAGGCCTTCGCGCTGCGGCTGACACCTGATGGGGGAGTCTCGTTGGGGCCGCTGTCGGGCCAGGGCCGCCGCTCACGCTTCCGGGCGAACGGCGACGGAACCTGGACGGGGCTGGAGGGCTATTACGCCGGTGAGCTGCTGCGCGCCGAGCGGCGCCCGGACGGGACCGTGAGCCATCTGGACCTCGGGTCGTTCGTCTTCACACGCCGGCCCTATGACGAAGAGGCCTCCGTGCCGGGAGGGGTGGACCCGGCGGGATGGCGAGGCATCGGCTAGGTCTGCGCCTGCCCTTGGGGCCGTTTCACGTGAAACAGCGGCCCAAGGGCACGGGCGGACGACCTCAGAGTTCGAGCTTGAAGCCCGTGTGCGAGGCCGAGAAACCGAGGCGTTCGTAGAAGCGGTGCGCGTCCGTGCGGGTCTTGTCGGAGGTGAGCTGGACCAGGTGGCATCCCTGCCGACGGGACTCGGCGACGGCCCATTCGATGAGCTGGGTGCCCAGGCCGCTGCTCCGCTCGTCGGCGTGGATACGTACGCCTTCGATGATCGAGCGGGTGGCGCCGCGCCGGGAGAGGCCGGGGACGACGGTCAGCTGGAGCGTGCCCACGACGCGGTCCTCGCGAACGGCCACGACCAGTTGCTGCTGGGGATCGGCACGGAGCCGTTCGAAGGCCGCCAGGTAAGGGCTCAGATCGTCCGGTGACTCGCGCCGGGCGCCCAGCGGGTCGTCGGCGAGCATCGCCACGATCGCGGGGATGTCGTCCTCGGTGGTGCGACGTATTTCAAGATCTCCCATGACCGCACCCTATGCAGCGCGGACCGGCGCGGAGACGGGCCCGCGCCGGCTTCGGTCATGCGGGCACCGGTGCCTTCAACGTCTCCACCGCCCGGACCAGCGGAGCCAGCTCGGGGTTTCGTGCCGCCTCGTCGAGAGCCTCGCGCAGAGCGGCGTCGTTGGTGGGCCGTGCCGCGTTCAGCAGCTTCATGCCCTCGGCGGTGACGTTGGTGTAAATGCCGCGGCGGTCGGTGGGACACAGGTACCGCTCGAGCAGACCGCGGTCCTCGAGGCGTGTCACCAGGCGGGTGGTGGCGCTCTGGCTGAGGACGACGGCGTCGGCGACCTGCTTCATCTGCAGATGGCCTCCGTCGCCGTCGTGCTGTCGGCTGAGCACGTCGAGCAGGGAGTACTCACGCACGCTCAGGTCGTGCCCGGACTGCAGGGCGCGCTCGATGTGTGCCTCGATCCTCCCGTGCAGCAGGGAGAGGGCGCACCAGCCCTGGGAGAGGGCGGTGAGCGCGGGGTCCGTCGCTGTCATGTGGTTCCTCCGTCCTGGAGCGGCTGTGACAAGGGTAGACCAGTCGCGCAATTTAGAGCGTTTGCATGTAGCCCGCGTCTGCAACTATTGTGGACGCACTCAAGGCGCTCCTGCAATCGTCTGGGAAGGTGTACCTCCATGCCTCTCGCGCTACTGGCCCTCGCGATCGGGGCCTTCGGGATCGGAACGACCGAGTTCGTGATCATGGGCTTGCTGCCCGACGTCGCGAGCGACTACGGGGTCTCCATCCCCACCGCCGGCTTCCTGGTGACCGGCTACGCGCTCGGCGTGATGCTCGGCGCCCCGCTGATGACCGTGCTCGGCACCAAGGTTCCGCGCAAGCGGATGCTGATGCTGCTGATGGGCCTGTTCATCGTCGGCAACCTGCTCTCCGCCGTGGCCCCCGCGTTCTCCGTCATGCTCGTCGGGCGGGTGGTCGCCTCGCTCGCCCACGGCGCCTTCTTCGGTATCGGCTCGGTCGTCGCGGCCGATCTGGTCGCCCCGCACAAGAAGGCCGGAGCGATCGCCATGATGTTCACCGGCCTGACCGTCGCCAATGTCGTGGGCGTACCCCTGGGCACGCTGGTCGGGCAGTCGGCAGGCTGGCGCGTCACTTTCGCCCTTGTCGCCGCGCTCGGTGTGATCGGTCTGGCGGGCGTCGCCAAGCTCGTTCCCGACGTGCCCAAGCCGGAGGGCGTGCGCCTGCGGCACGAGCTCGCCGCCTTCAAGAACGCTCAGGTCCTCCTGGCGATGGCGATGACCGTCCTCGGCTTCGGCGGCGTCTTCGCGGCCATCACGTACATCGCGCCGATGATGACGCACGTCGCGGGCTTCGCCGACGGCTCGGTCACCTGGCTGCTGGTCCTCTTCGGGCTGGGCATGGTCGGCGGCAACCTCGTCGGCGGCCGGTTCGCCGACCGCGCCCTGATGCCCATGCTGTACGTCTCCCTGGGCTCCCTGGCCGTCGTCCTCGCCCTCTTCACGCTCACCGCGCACAACAAGGTCACGGCAGCCGGGACGATCGTCCTGATCGGCGCGCTGGGCTTCGCCACCGTGCCACCGCTGCAGAAGCGTGTCCTCGACCACGCGCACGGCGCCCCCACGCTGGCCTCGGCGGTGAACATCGGCGCCTTCAACCTCGGCAACGCGCTGTCCGCCTGGCTCGGCGGTGTCGTCATCGCCGCGGGCTTCGGCTACACCGCGCCCAACTGGGTCGGCGCCGCCCTCGCCGCAGCGGCTCTGGTCCTGGCCCTCGTCTCGGCCGCGCTCGAACGCCGCGACAGCGCGCCCAGCGCGGTGGTCGCGGGCTCCGTACCCGGCGAGCAGCGGACCACCGTGCCCCACTGAACCGCCCGGACGACCAGGACACCGCGTCGCGGGGCCAGTGCCGTCCCCGCGCAGCGGCCCCACCCCACCTCGTTCAACGAGGTTCAGCCACCACCGGCAACAACCAAGGAGAACCCCGCATGACCACGACCACCAGCACTGCCGTCACCCCGCTGACCATCCAGGACGCCGAGCACCTCGTCGCCGCGGCCCACCGTGCCGCCGAGGCCGCAGGGGTCACCGTCAGCGTCACCGTCCTCGACGCCGGCGGTCATCTGCTCGCCTTCCGGCGGGACGACCGCGCCGTGCTGATCTCGGGAGAGACCAGCACCCGCAAGGCCTACACGGCACTCCAGCTGGACGCCCCCACCGCCGGCCTCGTGGACACCGTGCAGCCCGGAGGCCTTTTCCACACCCTGCCCACAGCGCTCGACCGGCCGCTGCTGTTCATCGCGGGCGGTGTGCCGGTGCGCCGGGACGGCCGGCTGATCGGCGCGATCGGGGTCGGCGGCGGAGCTCCCGAGCAGGACCACGCCTTTGCCACGGCCGCAGTGGACGCTCTCGGCTGATGGCAGGCGTGCCGCCGCGCGGCGCGGAGGTCAGCCCGCCGCCACGGTCAGGGGAGCGAACCGCCGGGTCCAGTCCCCGGGCAGTTCCGTGACCCCGTACGTCATGACCGCGTTCGTGGCGACCGATGCGAGGCCGCGCTCGTTCGCCCACGCCAGCAGCTCCTCGTGCCGTACGTCGATGTCGGTGCGCAGCGGGCGGTCGGTGTGGGCCGCGAGTGAGGTGACGAGCGCTTTGGCCGTCTCGGTGTCGCGGGCGATCAGCGGGCCCACGACATGGGTGTCCATGTTGGGCCAGGCGGCGGCGAACCCGATGAGCCGGCCCGCCTCCTCGGCCACGCGCAGCTGGTCGGCGAAGGCGGGCAGGCGCGTGACGATGTGTGTGCGGTCGGCGCCGAAGACCTCCTCGTCGAGCCGGAGGATGGCGGTGAGGTCCTCCGCGGTGGCCGCCCGCGTGGCGACCCGCGGTCCGGGGCCGTCGGGGGTGAAGGGACCGCGCACCATCTCCGCCCGGCCCGTGCACTTGAAGCCGAGCTCCTCGTAGAGCGGACGGCCGTTGGGGGTCGCGTGCAGTGTCAGCGGCGTGGTGCCCTGCGCCTCGAGCACATGGCGCATCAGCCGACGCCCCACGCCACGGCGGGCGTGCCGTTCGGCCACGAGCACCATGCCGATGGCCGCGAGGGACGGCCGCTCGACCGGGCCGTACTCGGTGACGGTGCAGGCACTGACGAGACCGCCGTCGGGGTCGTCGATGCCGTAGCCCTTTCCGGCGGTGAGAAGGAAGCCCCACTTGTGTTCTTCGCGTGGCCACCCCCGGTCCTCGGACAAGTCGGCGCAGGCGGTGAGATCGCGAAGCGTCAGACGGCGGATCGGCAGAGAGGAGAGGGAAGGAGTCGCCACGCAGGTCAGGCTGGCCGACAGGGGCCGTCCGCGTCCACCTCTTTGCTGTGGGACGCGTGACCTTTTGGCCATCGGCGGACCGGTGCCGTGGGTGTCAGCCGAGATCGGGAGCGTGCATCGCGCGCACGCCTTCGATGTTGCCGTCCAGATAGTGCCGCAACGACAGCGGCACGAGGTGGACCGAGGCGATCCCGACCCTGGTGAACGGCACCCGGACGATCTCGTACTCGCCGGCGGGCTCGTCGACCTCGGGACCGTGCCGCAGCGCCGGATCCATGGATTCCAGGCGGCAGACGAAGAAGTGCTGCACCTTCACACCGGTCGCCCCGCCGTCCTCACCGATGTGCTCGACGGTGTCCACGAAGCAGGGGACCACATCGGTGATCTTGGCGCCCAGTTCCTCGTACACCTCGCGGTGCAGGGCGTCGACGACAGTCGTGTCCTCCGGTTCGACCCCGCCCCCGGGAGTGACCCAGTAGGGATCGACGCCGGGCTTGGTGCGCTTGATCAGAATCAGGTCGCCGCCGTCCAGGAGGACGGCGCGGGCGGTGCGCTTGACCACGGGTCGGACGGTCATGGGAGAAATGTGGCCCGGCTGGTTCCACGTGAAACATCGGCGTGCCCGCCCGTTCAGTTCCAGTCCCCCGCCGCACGCAGCAGCCACTCATGGGCCCGGGTGATGTGCGGCATCGCCAGCGTGCCGGTGCGCACCACCAGGAAGTACGTCCGTAGCGGCGGCACCGCCGGATCGTGCAGGGCGACGACGTCCCCGCGTACCAGAGCGTCGGCGCACAGATAGCGGGGCAGGACGGCGAGCCCGGCTCCCGCGATCACGCAGGTGAGCACCGCACGCAGGTCGGGGACGACGACGGTGCCCGGGACGGCCGGGCAGGTGTCGAAGACGGACGCCCAGTACCGGGTGACAAAGGGCAGCGACTCGTGCACCTCGACCACGGGCACATGCGCCAGGTCCGTCGCCGAGCTTCGGCGGATCTCCTTCGCACCGGTCAGGGCGGCCCAGTGAGGCGCGGCGACCAGGACGTGTTCCTCGTCGCAGAGCGGAGTCGCCGTGAGCAGGGCGCCGCGCGGCCGGGCGGTGCTGATGGCCAGATCATGATGTCCGGCGGAGAGCCCTTCCAGTGCCTCCTCGGCGTTCCCGAAGGTGGCGCGCAGCGCGAAGCCCTGTCCGTCCGCGCCGGTGAGTTCCGTGAGCGCGGGCAGCGCCCGCTCGGCGGTGAACTCCGGCGGTCCGGCCAGATGCAGGGTCCGTACCGGGGAGCCGTCGTCGACTCCGGTCTCGGCGATCTCCACCAGGGCGTCGAGGTGCGGGGCGGCCTTGTGGGCGAGTTCGTCGCCGATGGTCGTCGGGGTCACGCCGCGGGCCTGCCGCAGGAACAAGGGCCGGCCGAGCTGCCGTTCGAGCGTCCGGATCTGTGAGGTGACGGCAGGCTGGGAGAGGCCGAGCAGGGCGGCGGCGCGGGTGAAGGAACCGGCCCGGTGCACGGTCACGAACGTGCGCAGCAAGGCCAGATCCACGGAAGACCTCCCCCTTCCCCGCCGTTTCCGGAGCCCTCGGCTGCGCTCAACTATAAATATGTCGATAGGTCGCTGTCGCTACTGTGATTGGACACTGACACTGAGTCAACTAGCCTTGGTCGCGCGGTTCTTCGCGCGCAGAACCGGAAGGGCGGTCCGAGCCACGAGGGGGGAGGCTCGGACCGTCCGTCGTACCAGGCCGTGGGGCGGGGCTCAGTCCGCCGACCGCTCCAGCGCGCCCAGCAGGTCCGCCACCAGGTCCTCGGGGTCCTCCGCGCCGACCGAGAGACGGATGAAGCCTTCCGGTACCGCGTCGCCGCCCCAGCGCCCGCGCCGCTCGGCCGTGGACCGCACCCCGCCGAAGCTCGTCGCGTCGTCCACGAGGCGCAGGGCGTGGAGGAAACGATCGGCACGCGCGCGTGAGGGCAGCGTGAAGGAGACCACGCACCCGTAGCGCCGCATCTGCCGCTCGGCGACCTCGTGCGCGGGGTCGCCGGGCAGTCCCGGATAGCGCAGGCCGGTCACCTCGGGCCGCTCCCGCAGAGCTTCGGCGACCTTCAGCGCGGTGGCGTTCTGCCGGTCGACGCGCAACTGGAGGGTGGCGATCGAACGGTGCGCGAGCCAGGCCTCCATGGGGCCGGGAATCGCGCCGACGATCTTGCGCCAGCGCCGTACGGCGGCCATGGCCTCGGCGTCGCGGCCGGTGACGTATCCCAGCAGGATGTCGCCGTGGCCGGTCAGCTGCTTGGTCCCGCTGGCCACGGAGAAGTCGGCACCGAGCTCCAGGGGGCGCTGGCCGAGCGGTGTGGCGAGCGTGTTGTCGACGGCGACCAGGGCGCCGCGCGTGTGGGCCGCCTCGACGAGCCGGCGGATGTCGCACACGTCGAGGCCCGGGTTCGAGGGCGTCTCGATCCACAGCAGCCTCGCCCCGTCCAGGACGCCGAGCTGGGCGTCGCCGCCGGTCGGTGCCGTGCGCACCTCGATGCCGTACGTCTCCAGCTGGGCCCGTACCAGCGGCAGCGCCTGGTAGCCGTCGTCGGGCAGCACGGCCACGTCGCCGGCACGCAGCTGGGAGAAGAGCACCGAGGAGATCGCGGCCATGCCCGAGGCGAAGACGAGGGTCTCGGCGCCGTCCGTCCCGGGTGCCTCCAGCTCGCCGATGGCGCGCTCCAGGAGCGTCCAGGTGGGGTTCTCGTCGCGGCCGTAGGTGTACGGGCCGGTGGGGTCGCCCGGCAGATGGAAGTGGGCGGCGAACACCGGTCCGGGCAGGGTCGGTTCGTGCTTGACCGGTTCGGGCAGCCCGGCACGCACCGCGCGCGTGCCCTCTCCGGCGGACATGTCCGTGCCCGGCACCGCCCCGTCGTGCCCTGCGGAATCGTTCATGCCACCCGTCCCTTCATGTGTGCGCGTACGGCGTCGAGCAGTCCGTCGCTCGCCGCCTCCACCATCTCGAGGCACTGCGCGAAGCCGTCCGGACCTCCGTAGTAGGGATCCGGTACGTCCAGGTCCCCGCTGTCGGCAGCGGGGTCGTACGACCGCAGCAGCCGTACCTTGGCCGCGTCCCGCTCCGTGGGCGCGAGCCGCCGCAGCGTCCTGAGGTGGCCGGCGTCGAGCGCGACGACGAGGTCGAGGCGGGCGAACCAGGACGGCTGGAACTGCCGGGCCGTGTGGTCGAGGCCATAGCCGTTCTCCTCCAGGACGGCCAGGGTGCGCGGGTCGGCGCCCTCGCCCTCGTGCCACCCGTCGGTGCCGGCGCTGTCGGCTTCGACGAGGCCCTCGAGGCCGGCCTCCGCCACGCGCGCGTGGAAGACGGCCTCGGCCATCGGGGAGCGGCAGATGTTCCCCGTGCACACGAAACAGACGCGGTAGGTCATGGGGCTCAGTCCTCGTCGGGCAGGAAGGCGTTGAGCGCCCAGGACACGACGGAGATGATCAGGCCGCCCAGGACGGCGGTCCAGAAGCCGTCGACGTGGAAGCTCAGGTCGATCTTGTCGGCCAGCCACGACGTGAGCAACAGCATGAGCGCGTTGACCACCAGTGTGAACAGGCCGAGGGTGAGGATGAACAGCGGGAAGGTCAGCACCTGGACGATCGGCTTCACCAGCATGTTGACCAGCCCGAACACCAGGGCGACCACGATCAGCGTGAGGGCCTTCTCGCCGGTGCTGCCCCCGGTCAGGGTGATCTTGTCGAGCAGCCATACGGCGACGGCCAGGGCGCCCGCGTTGGCGACCGTCTTGACGAGGAAATTCTTCATGTGTCTGATCGTGGCAGACGCGATCGGAAACGAACGGTGAGGCAGGGGCGGACGAAGCGATGAAGGCATTCCGGCTGGACGAACTGGAGGCGGAGCGCGCCGCCAACGACGGTGCCTATCTGCAGTTCCTGCGCGAACGGAACATGTCGGTCGGTCTGTACGCGCTCGACGCGGGCACGTCGGATCCGCAGAAGCCGCACGAGCAGGACGAGGTGTACTTCGTGGTCAGCGGCCGCGCCTCGATCACCGTGGGTCTGGAGACCACCCAGGTCGCCCGCGGCAGCGTGGTGTACGTGCCGGCCGGTGTGGCCCACAAGTTCCATCACATCAGCGAGGATCTGAGGGTGCTCGTGGTGTTCTCTCCACCCGAGAGCTGAGCCGCGGCCCCGGGGTTCCCTAGGGGATCGGTCAGGGGGAGACAAGGGGTGCGAGGGCCCCGACGTGACCCTCGCACCCCTAGCATCGGGTGCAGGACATCAGGAGATTCCCTGGAAAGGTGAGGACGAGGGCGATGCGAGAGATCTTCACGGGACTGCCGTGGTGGGTGAAGTGGATCGCGGTGCCGGTCATCGCCCTGGTCGTGTTCGGCGGGCTGATCGCCACGGTGGTCGGCTTCGTGATCGGACTGCTGTTCAAGCTGCTGCTCTTCGTGGCGCTCGTCGGCGGACTGATCTACGTCGTACGCAAGTTCATGACTGGGTCCTCGTCACGCAGCGACTGGTGAGCGACATGGGACACCGGTGGCGGTAACAGGAATCACCGGTTCCCTCGCGCGAGGGAAGTTTCCCGGACGGGCCGTCGGTATGCGGTGACCGGCGGTTAGAGTCCGGAAATCCACGCGGGGGCGACCCCGCGAGCGGCGTACACCCCACCCGTGTTTCCCCGCACGGGCTGCCCCCTCGCGTTCCGGGAGTGACCCTTGGCCACGGCTGACACCGCATTCGTACCGCCGCACGCCCTGCCCGTGCAGCCCCGTTCGGCACCCCGGACGCCCGCCGCCCCCGCCGGGCCACCGTCCGTGGACCCGCCGGCGGTGACCCTCATCGGCTCGGTGCAGCGCGCGATGCGTCTTCTGGAGTGCGTCGCGGAGCATCGGTACGGGGCGCCCGCCAAGCAGCTGGCCCGTGAGACGAGGCTGGCGCTGCCCACGGCGTACCACCTGCTGCGCACGCTGGTGCACGAGGGATATCTGCGCCGGGAGAAGGGCCTGTTCTTCCTCGGCGAGGCGGCCGAGCGGCTGAGCAGCAGCGGGGCCGAGCAGAAACGTCGCAGCACGGTGGCCGACGCGCTGGCCCGCTGGCGCGACGCGATCGGCGCCCCCGTCTACTACGCCATGTACCGCGACGGGGAGATCGAGATCATGTGCGTCTCCGACGCCCCGGGTACTCCCGCGGTCGAGGAGTGGGCGGACTTCCGCGAGACCGGCCATGCGCACGCCATCGGGCAGTGCCTGCTGTCGCAGTTGGACGAGGGAGCCCGCCGCGATCACCTCGCCCGCTATCCGGTGAGTCCCGTGACGCCGTACACGGTGCGCGACGCGGCCAGTCTGTCGAGACGACTGGAACGTACGCGCCGGACGGCTCCGGTGACCGAACGCCAGGAGTACGCGCTGGGTGTGGTCTGTGCCGCGATCCCGATCAGCGTCGGCACCACGGCCGCCGCGGTGGCCCTTTCCCTGCCCGCCCGTCAGGCCGACCGGCTGCTGCCCGCGGCGGAGCGTCTGCAGACGGAAATGGGCCTGCTGCTGGGGTCACTCGCGATCTCTATCAGTATCTGAAAACTCACTCCTTGTGATCTGGTGTGTACGTTAAGCAAGATGCCACCAGTGTAAGAGGTTTGATTCCCGGACAGTCGACGGCGAACGACGGGGTAGGCGATGGGCGAGTCCGTACAGGCAGAGGTCATGATGAGCTTTCTCGTGTCCGAGGAGCTCTCTTTCCGTATCCCGGTGGAGCTGCGGTACCAGACCAGTGATCCCTATGCGGTGCGGCTGACCTTCCATCTGCCTGGCGATGCCCCGGTGACCTGGGCCTTCGGACGGGAGCTGCTGGTCGACGGGGTGGGTACGCCGTGCGGTGACGGCGATGTGCGGATCGCGCCGGTCGACCCGGGGCCGCTGGCCGAGGTGCTGATCCGGCTTCAGGTCGGCAGCGACCAGGCGCTGTTCCGTTCCTCGGCGGCGCCACTCGTGGCCTTCCTCGACCGGACCGACAAGCTGGTGCCGCTGGGGCAGGAGGGCGCGCTCGCCGACTTCGACGCGCACCTCGACGAGGCGCTGGACCGCATCCTGGCGGAGGAGCAGAGCGCGGGCTGAACCGTTACGGCGGTTCAGGACGGGTGGTGTAACGCTTCAGACCCTGCACTTTTGCAGGAACGGTTCTTCTGCGAAGGCCCGCGAGGGCGTCTCCGGGCGCCTCAGCGCTTGCGGCGACGGCCCCGCCCGCCACGCGCCGGCGGCGGCACGGCACCCGGCGCCGCACCGGCCCCCTGCGCGGCCGTGCGCCCCGACGGGCGGTCGGCCGAGACGACCAGGGCCGCGAGCGCGGTGGTGACCGGCACGGACGCCACCAGGCCGATCGAGCCCACCAGCGTGCGCACGATCTCCTCCGCGACCAACTCACTGTTGGCGACCGCCCCCACGCTGCTCTGTGCGATCGAGAACAGCAGCAGCAGCGGCAGCGCGGCGCCCGCGTAGGCGAGGACGAGCGTGTTGACGACGGAGGCGATGTGGTCGCGGCCGATCCGGATGCCCGCGCGGTACAGGCCGCGCCAGCCCATCGTCGGATTGGCCTCGTGCAGCTCCCAGACCGCCGATGTCTGGGTGACCGTCACGTCGTCGAGGACACCGAGCGAACCGATGATGACCCCGGCGAGCAGCAGACCGCTCATGTCGATCGACGGATACAGACCGTGGATCAGACCGGTGTTGTCGTCGGTGTTGCCGGTGAGCGCGGCCCAGCCGATGAACAGCGACCCCAGGACACCGATCAGCAGCAGCGAGACCAGGGTTCCCAGCACGGCCACGGAGGTCCGCGCCGACAGCCCGTGGCACAGGTACAGGGCGATCAGCATGATGGCGCTGGACCCGATCACCGCCACGAGCAGCGGGTTCGAGCCCTGCAGGATGGCGGGCAGGATGAAGAAGTTCAGCAGCAAAAAGCTGATGGCCAGCGAGATCAGGGCCATCAGACCCCGCAGCCGGCCGACGACCACGACGGCGACCGCGAAGATGCCGGCGAGCAGGGCCAACGGGAACCCGCGGTCGACGTCGGTCACCGAGTACTGCAGGTCCTTCGGCGCGGAGGGCTCGTAGGCGACGATCACCTTCTGGCCCTCGTGCAGCTGACGCGTCTGGTCCGGCTGCACGATCTCGTTGAAGGTACGGCCCTTGTCCTTGCCGGTGTCGACGCGGATCGTCGCCCGCTTGCAGTCGCCGTTCGCCTGCTGCACCGCGGAGGAGCCCTCCGCGGTAGAGGTGTCACCGGTCGGGGGGACACCGGAGGCGTTGGCGGACTTGCAGCTCAGCCTCTCCACCTTGGTGACCGTGGCCTCCTGCGTCTGCCGGTCGAAACCGACACCGGTGCGCTCGTGCGCCGGCGCGCCGCCCGGCCAGAGCACGGCGAGCCCGACCACCACCGCCGCGGCGAAGGGGATGAGGACCGCTGCGATGACCTTCCGCAGATGGCGTGAGACGGGCGCCGCGGGTCCGTGTCCGTGGCTGTGCCCGTGCCCGTTCCCGTGCCCGTGTCCACCGCCGCCGTGCCCGCCGTCACCGGTGTGCTCAGGTCGGTCCGCCGCACCGTACGGGCCTTCGGAGGCATGGCTCTCCGCACTCCCGGCGCCTGCGTGCGCGCCCGGGCCGCGGTGAGGCTCGTGCGGTGGGTAGGAAGGGTGCTGGGTCGTGGTCACCGACCGATCATCGCAAGAACGAGGGGGGCCCTCTGTTCACCGCGCCCGAATTGACGCTAGCGTGGGGGCACCTTTGTACACGCGGGAGCTCGGAGCACCGGGCTGAGAGGGCGCTGACCTCCGTCCCAGCGATGTTTCACGGGAAACGTCACCGAAGTCGAGTGATGTTGCCCACGAGACATCGGCAGACGGATACCGCTGCGTCGACCGCTGAACCTGTTACCGGGTAATGCCGGCGTAGGGAGTAGGTCTCATGACCATCAAGGACGCACGCACGCCTGCCTCCACCCAGCACTCCGCCGAGGCGGAGTCCGCGGAGGCCGGGAAGTCCATCGGCTGGCACAAGGCGTACGTCGAGGGCTCTCGCCCCGACCTGCGGGTGCCGGTCCGTCAGGTGCACCTCACCAACGGGCAGTCGGTCACGCTCTACGACACCTCCGGCCCGTACACCGATCCACTCATCGAAACCGACGTCCGCAGGGGGCTGCCGCCGCTGCGGGAGAACTGGGTCATCGCCCGCGGTGACACGGAGGAGTACGCGGGCCGTCCCGTCCGTCCCGAGGACGACGGGATCAAGCACACCTCGCCCCGCGGTGGTCTGCGCAACCTGGACGCGGTCTTCCCCGGTCGTCCGCGTCAGCCGCGCCGTGGCCGCAGCGGGACGGCGGTGACCCAGCTCGCGTATGCGCGCCGGGGTGAGATCACGCCTGAGATGGAGTACGTGGCCATCCGGGAGAACGTCGCACCGGAGGTGGTCCGTGAGGAGATCGCCGCCGGGCGGGCCGTGCTGCCGGCCAACGTCAATCACCCGGAGATCGAGCCTATGATCATCGGCAAGCGGTTCCTGGTGAAGGTGAACGCCAACATCGGCAACTCGGCGGTGACGTCCTCCATCGAGGAGGAGGTCGAGAAGATGACCTGGGCGACCCGGTGGGGCGCCGACACGGTCATGGACCTGTCCACCGGCCGCAACATCCACACCACCCGCGAGTGGGTGCTGCGCAACTCCCCCGTGCCCATCGGCACCGTGCCGCTCTACCAGGCGCTGGAGAAGGTCGACGGCCGGGCCGAGGAGCTGACCTGGGAGATCTACAAGGACACGGTGATCGAACAGGCCGAGCAGGGCGTGGACTACATGACGGTCCACGCGGGCGTCCGCCTGGCGCACGTACCGCTCACCGCGAACCGCAAGACCGGCATCGTCTCGCGCGGCGGCTCCATCATGGCGGCCTGGTGTCTGGCCCACCACAAGGAGTCGTTCCTGTACGAGAACTTCGAGGAGCTCTGCGAGATCCTCGCCGCGTACGACGTCACGTACTCCCTCGGCGACGGCCTGCGGCCGGGATCGATCGCGGACGCCAACGACGAGGCGCAGTTCGCCGAGTTGCGCACGCTCGGGGAACTCAACCGGATCGCCAGGCGTTGCAACGTACAGACCATGATCGAGGGCCCGGGGCACGTCCCGATGCACAAGATCAAGGAGAACATCGACCTTCAGCAGGAGATCTGCGATGAAGCTCCGTTCTATACGCTCGGCCCGCTGACGACGGACGTCGCACCGGCGTACGACCACATCACCTCCGGCATCGGTGCCGCGATGATCGCCTGGTGGGGCACGGCCATGCTCTGCTACGTCACGCCCAAGGAGCACCTGGGCCTGCCCAACCGTGACGACGTCAAGACCGGCGTCATCACCTACAAGATCGCCGCTCATGCCGCCGACCTCGCCAAGGGGCACCCGGGGGCGCAGGAGTGGGACGACGCGTTGTCGGACGCCCGTTTCGAGTTCCGGTGGGAGGACCAGTTCAATCTGGCTCTCGACCCGGACACGGCACGGGAGTTCCACGACGAGACGCTGCCGGCCGAGCCCGCCAAGACGGCCCACTTCTGCTCGATGTGCGGGCCGAAGTTCTGCTCGATGAAGATCAGCCAGAACATCAACGAGCGATTCGGCGGTGCGGCCGCCGAGGGGGCGTCCCCCGAGGAGATCGCCGAGGGCATGCTCCAGAAGTCGAAGGAGTTCGCCGCTGCCGGTAACCGGGTGTATCTCCCGCTGGCCGACTGATCCCCTGTCCCTGCCCCGCGCCGGGCGGTCCCTCCCCGGGACCGCCCGGCGTCAGCGGGGCGCCGGGGACACGGGCGGCCCTGCCACTCCGAAGGGGTTGTCGACGGCGTAGCGCCAGCATCCGTCCGGGCCGCGGCGGGCCACGTCCGTCGCGGTTCCCTCGATGTGCACCGTGCCGCCGTGCGCGGCGATGCCGTCGATGACGAAGTCGACGATCAGCAACGCCAGATCGCCGACGACGTAGGTGTGCCGGGGCGTCACCCGGATCGGGACGCGCAGGCCGAGGAAGGCGTCGTTGGCCCGTACGCGGTCCGCTCCGGTGACCAGCCGGCCGGGCTCGGGGACGAAACCGGCACCGGGTTCGTAGACCTGGTCGAGGACCTGTGGATCGAAGGTGTTGAAAGCTCGCTCGAAGACGTACGGATGCTCGGCCGCGCTGGTGGCCGGCGGCACACTGAGGGGATGGGTCATGTGGCAAGCGAACAGCCCGCCGGCACAGGTCACCAAACGGGAACCCACGGCGGGGACGCTCACGGCGGGGAAGCCCATGGCAGGGAAGCCCATGGCAGGGAAGCCCATGGCGGGGACGCCCACGCCTGGGACGACGAGCTGGTGCCCGATGCGCGGGGCCGCACTCGCCGTCCGGAAGCCGACTGCCCCGTGGAGACCGCCCTCGCGGCGGTGTCCGGCCGCTGGACCACCCTGGTGCTCCGCGAACTCATGGGCGGCCCCCGTGGATTCACGGAGCTGCGGACGCTGCTGCCCGAGCTCTCTGCGAAGGTGCTCAGCGAGCGCCTCACGGCACTGCGGGAGAGGGGCCTGGTGACCGCCGAACGGCTACGGGGCTTTCCCGTGCGCACCCGTTACGAGCTGACGGAGGCGGGCCGTTCCCTGCGGCCGCTGCTGGTGGCGCTGTACGCGACCGGTGCCGAGCTGCAGCGCCTGACCGCCGGGCCCGACCCCTCCCCCCGAGGGCCCCGCCTCGGCAGACTGGGTCCATGACAGCCACCTCCCTCAGTAAGGGCGCCAATCTCCCCGTCGACTCCGCCGTGGTGCGCGTCGCACTCAGCTGGTCCGCCGGGCCGGGGGTGCCCGAGGTGGACGCCTCGGCGCTGCTGCTCACCTCGGCCGGACGCGTACGGGACGACGGCGACTTCGTCTTCTACAACCAGCCCCGGCACGCGTCCGGCGCGGTGCGGCACCTGAGGAAGGGGACGGGGCCCGGGTCCGGCGTCACGACCGACACCGTCGAGGTGGATCTGCGCGCGCTGGAGCCCGGCGTCGAGCGGATCGTCCTGTGCGCCTCCGCGGACGGCGGGACCTTCGGCCAGGTGCCGGGACTGTCGCTGCGGCTGCTCGACGCCGGCAGCGGGACCGAGCTGGCCCGCTTCGACATGGCGGCCGGCACGGAGACGGCGCTGGTCGGCGGCGAGTTGTATCTGCGTCGGGGGAACTGGAAGTTCCGGGCCGTCGGACAGGGTTACGCCAGCGGACTCGCCGGTCTGGCCACCGACTTCGGCATCACGGTGGACGACGCCCCGTCCACCACGGTCCCGTCCACCCCGGCACCTCCCGCGCCGTGCGCCCAGGCACCTCCCGTGCCGTCCGCCCCGGCCCCGCAGCCGGCTCCGCCGGTCCTCGCCGTACCTCCCGCGCCCACGGCCCCGCCCGCGTCCGCCCAGGCCGGCCCCCGGCTCATCAAGGGCGAGGAGCGCCTCCCCGTCGACATGCGCAAGCGGCTGTCCCTGCGCAAGGAGCAGGTCGCCGTCAGCCTGCGCAAGCACGGCGCCGCCGGCGTCACCGCGCGCGTCGTCCTGGTCCTGGACGCCTCCGGGTCCATGTCCTTCCTGTACTCCAAGGGCGTGGTCGCCGACGTGGTGGAACGCATGGCCGCCGTCGCCGCGCAGTTGGACGACGACGGCGAGATGCAGGCCTGGACCTTCGCCTCGAACCCGGCACGCCTGCCCGACCTGAGGCTGGGCGATCTCCCCGAGTGGCTGCGCCTGCACGTGCGGGTGGGGGAGGTGGCGCTCTTCCGCCGGGGACGGAAGAAGGGACTGCGGGACGACCAGGTCGACATGCGCGCGGTCGGCATCCAGAACGAGGAGCAGAAGGTGATCGCCGAGGTTCGGGCCTTCGTCCGGGACAACCCGGCGCAGGTACCGACGCTGGTGCTGTTCTTCTCCGACGGCGGCGTCTACCGCAACAGGGAGATCGAGCGGGAGCTGCGGGAAGCGGTGGAGGAGCCGGTCTTCTGGCAGTTCGTGGGCCTCGGCCGGTCCGACTACGGGGTGCTCGAGCGGTTCGACACCCTGCCCGGCCGTCGCGTGGACAACGTCGGGTTCTTCGCCGTGGACGACATCGGCACCGTCCCCGACCAGGAGCTGTACGACCGCCTGCTGTCCGAGTTCCCGTCCTGGATCGACGCCGCCGGCCGGGCGGGCATTCTCTGACGTGCCCGCCCCGGCCGGTGGCTACTCCGGTCGGTGTTCCGGACCGCCGAAGTCCGGGCTGCTGTAGTCCGGGCTCGAGTAGCTCGGGCGCGCGCCCTCCCGGCCGTCGTCCGGGCTCGTGAACCCCGGACGGTCGTAGCCCAGGTGCGGCATCCGGCTCGCCGGCGCCGTCGGGCCCGCGGGGTGCAGCGCGACCGCCGCGTTCGGATCGGCGAGCGCCTCCCGCAGGAAGGGCAGGATGCCGCGTTCGAGCAGCGCGTCGTGCCAGGCTTCCCTGGCACGGGCCACCTCGCCGTCGAGTTGACGGTAGATGCCGGACTCGGCCGAGGGGCGGTTGCGCAGCGCGGTGAGCAGCAGCCCCACGCCCGCGACGAGGATGGCGACGGCGGTCACCCCGCCGAAGACCCAGCCCGTGGTGAGCATGGTCTGCGCGAACGCCTGCCCCGGGTCGAGCATCTTCAGGACGTAGCCGACGAGCAGGAAGATCGCCGCCGCGGTGCCGGCCAGGACGGGTGCCAGAACGGCGACGACCGCGACCGCACCCGCGCCGGCCTCGGCGGCCTCCCCCACGGTGGCGGCGAGACCCACCGCGCCCGTGCCCGGCTCGTCGGATCCGGAGTCGCGCGAGGACGACGCGGAGGACGGCGCCGGATGACGCAGTTCCTCGCGGACCTTCACATAGTGCTGGTACTCGGTGGTGGCAGCCGCCGCGATCAGTGCGGAGGCGTTGAGTGCCATGGTGCGCAGTTGTTCGGCGTTGAGCCGCTGTCCGACAGCGGCCAGCTCCGGACGGTGTGGTGCGGAGCGCAGCGCCTCGTCGAGGATCCGCTCGTACTCCTGGCGGTCCTCGTTCGACAGATGCTGCGGAACGCTGTTCATGTGCATCCCCCGATGCTCCGTAGGGCTTGGGGCTCGCATGCCAACGAGCCGTCGGGCAGAAACGGAGGGGAGCCTGCTACGGATAAGCCGATGGTAGAGCGGTGACGGCGCGCGGTGACAGGGGGTTTCCAGAAATTGGGTGCCGACCTGTAGGGCAGCCGTCCGGTGAAGGGCCGTTCCGTGAATCGTCAGGCGGTCAGCGGAAGTTGCTGGACCAGCAGCTTTCCGGCCATGGTCACGCCGCCGTCCATCGCGATGGCCAGCCCGTCCGCGTAGACGTGGGGGCCCTCGACCGCGGTACGGGTGTCGTCCTCGCCGTCCTCGGACCCGACCTCGCCCAGGAGATAGGGGATGGGGCTGTGGCCGTGGACGATGCGGGTGCCGCCGTACGTGTCCAGCAGCGAGCGGACGGCGTCGGCGCCGCCCTCGTCGCGGAAGGAGAAGCGCTTGGTGAGCTTGCGGAACAGGTCCCACACCTCTTCCGCGTCGTTGCGCGTGAGCGTCTCGCGGATGGTGTCGTTGACCTCCTCGATGGAGCGCCCGTAGTCGAGGTAGGTGGTGGCGTCCGAGTGGACCAGGAGGTGGTCGTCGACCTCCTCCATGGCGTCGAGGCGGGCCATCCACTGCAGATGGTGGTCCTGCAGCCGGTCCATGTCGGTCTTCTGACCTCCGTTGAGCAGCCAGGCCGCCTGGAAGGTGGCGGTGCCGGCGCCGGAGTTGACGGGGGTGTCGCCGAACCGCTTGGCACCGAGCAGCAGCAGCTCGTGGTTGCCCATGAGCGCCTTGCAGTAGCCGCCGGCCGCGGCGGCCTCGGCGGACAGCCGCATCACCAGGTCGATGACGCCGATGCCGTCCGGGCCGCGGTCGGTGAAGTCGCCGAGGAACCACAGGCGCGAGGTGCCCGCGCACCACTGGCCGGCGGCATCGATGAGGCCCTTCTCCTGGAGGGCGGCGACCAGCTGGTCCAGATAGCCGTGCACGTCGCCGACGACGAACAGCGGTCCCTGGCCCGTGGCGGGCTGCGCCGTCGGGGCAGGTTCGGGGTCGACGGTCACCTGCACCGTGTCACCCCTGCGGATGACGGGGAGGTCGCGCTGGGTGGGCGTGTACCCCTCCGGATAGGCCTCCTCGTACCCCTCCTCGGAGGGAGGGGCGGCCTCGCCGACGCGCGTGCCGGGGGCGGCGTACGGAGCGGCCTCGTGGACGTACGCGGGTACCCGGAAGTCGCGCACCGTCGCCGTCCGCTCCACCTCGGGTCCCTGACCGGCCCCCTGAGTCATCAGACCCCTCCACCATCGCGCCGCATCTGCACCGCTTCGGACTGCCTGGTCGCAGCGGCCCGCGGTGTGTGGGCCCATCATAGGAATGCGGATCGCTCTGTGTGATGACCCAGGGGTGGTGAATCAGAGCAGGACTCCGGTTCACTGCGGCTTTCGCCCCGATTGGGCCGGTCTTCGCCCGTCCGTGACATCGGCGTGATCTTCACCGCCCCGGCCCGTCCGGCGTGATGTCCACCGCTCGCGGTCCGTGTTCCGGCCGGCCCCTACTCGTGGTCGGGTGACCGCGGCGGGCTGACCGTCGTCCGGGGCGGGCGGCGCTGCGACGACGTCCGCACGATCAGCTCCGTCGGTATCACCTGCTCGACCGTCTGCTCGGAGTCCAGCCCCTCGATGGCGTCGATGAGGAGCTGGATCACCGCAGTGCCGATGCGGCGGGGCTTCAGCGACAGGGTGGTGATGGGCGGCTCGGTGCTGGCGTACACCGTGGACTCGCTGCAGCAGACCAGCAGCAGGTCCTCCGGGACGCGCAGGCCGTAGCGGCGGGCGGCGGCGAGCAGGTCGGTGCCGTTCGGGTCGAACAGGCCGTACACGGCGTCGGGCCGGTCGGGCCGGGCGAGCAGCCGGTCGGCGGCCACCGCCCCCGCGCACGGATCGTGTGCCGGGTAGGCCTCGTAGACCGGGTCCTGCCCGACGCGCTCGCACCAGTGCAGGTAGGCGGTGGTCGACAGGTGGGTGTACGTGTCGGTCGTGGTGCCGGTGAGCAGGCCGATCCGGCGGGCGCCGGCGGCGGCCAGGTGGTCGAGGATGCCGAGGACGGCGGCCTCGTGGTCGTTGTCGACCCAGGCGGTGACGGGGAGCGCGCCGGCCGGGCGGCCGTCGGAGACGACCGGTAAGCCCTGCCGGACCAGCTCGCTGACGACCGGGTCCTGGTCGGAGGGGTCGATGACGACCGTGCCGTCCAGCGCGACGTTGGACCACACGTCGTGGCGGGAGGTCGCCGGGAGGATCACGAGGGCGTAGCCGCGGGCGAGCGCGGCGGAGGTGGCGGCACGCGCCATCTCGGCGAAGTACGCGAACTCGGTGAAGGTGAAAGGTTCATTCCCGTACGTCGTCACCGTCAGGCCGATCAGTCCCGACTTGCCGGTGCGGAGCGTACGGGCGGCGGCCGACGGCCGGTATCCCAGCCGGTCGGCGACCTCGCGGACGTGGCGCCGGGTGGCATCCGGGAGCCGGCCCTTGCCGTTGAGGGCGTCGGAGACGGTCGTGATGGATACTCCGGCGGCGGCGGCCACGTCTCTGATACCCGCACGGCCCGGCCGACTGCCTCGACGTGAGGTTTCCGAGCGGCTCACCTGGTGCTTCCCTGCTGCTGTCATGGCGAGCCGATAGTAGGGCTCATGCGGCGGGGTAGGGCGGACGCATATGCACGCGTTGACAGGCACGTTTCTGCATGGCGGCGTGGGCGTAACAGCCTTTGAAAGCAAGGAGGTTGAGGGCCTGTGCCCCAGTAAGTGACGTGTCGGCGAGCAGGGGCCTGGCGACTGGCCGATGTTGCGAAGAGGTCTCAACTCACCTGCACGGGGGATGCGCGCCACGGCGCGAGCCACCGGCGCGTAGATATATGTGCAGCGCGCCCCCCGAATCGTGCGCCTTCGTGTACTGATGCCCCTGATGCCGATGTGACGGAGGAGGTCCGCCCGCACCTATACGCAGCGGCGCCGAATCCTCATAAGGTGAGAAGTATTCGATGCCGGTGGTGGTCACGAGGAGGACTGCGGTGAGCGAGACGAGCCCCAAGCTGCGCGCCGAGCTGGAGGGAATTCCCACCTACAAGCCGGGCAAGCCCGCCGCGGCGGACGGGCCGGTGGCCTACAAGCTGTCCTCCAACGAGAACCCGTACCCGCCGCTGCCGGGTGTGATGGAGACGGTCGCGGCCGCGGCCTCGTCCTTCAACCGGTACCCGGACATGGCCTGCACGGCCCTGATGAACGAGCTGTCGGAACGGTTCGGCGTCCCGCTCTCCCACCTGGCCACCGGTACCGGGTCGGTCGGTGTGGCACAGCAGCTGATCCAGGCGACCTCCGGTCCCGGCGACGAGGTGATCTACGCCTGGCGTTCCTTCGAGGCGTATCCGATCATCACGCAGATCAGCGGGGCGACCTCGGTGAAGGTGCCGCTGACGCCGGGCGAGGAGCACGACCTCGACGCCATGGCCGCCGCGATCACCGACCGGACGCGGCTGATCTTCGTCTGCAACCCGAACAACCCGACGGGCACGGTGGTGCGCCGGGCCGAGCTGGAGCGCTTCCTCGACCGGGTGCCGAGCGACGTGCTCGTGGTCCTCGACGAGGCCTACCGCGAGTTCATCCGCGATCCCGAGGTGCCGGACGGCGTCGAGATCTACCGGGAGCGGCCCAACGTCTGTGTGCTGCGGACCTTCTCGAAGGCGTACGGCCTCGCCGGGCTGCGGGTCGGCTTCGCGATCGCCCATGAGCCGGTGGCGGCCGCGCTGCGCAAGACGGCCGTGCCCTTCGGCGTGAGCCAGATCGCCCAGGAGGCGGCGATCGCCTCGCTGCGGGCCGAGGACGAGCTGATCGGCCGGGTCGGCTCGCTGGTCTGCGAGCGCACCCGTGTGGTCGACGGTCTGCGCGCGCAGGGCTGGACGGTGCCGGAGACCCACGCCAACTTCGTGTGGCTGCGGCTGGGGGAGCGCACGGTCGCCTTCGCGGAGGCGTGTGAGCGGGCCGGCGTGGTCGTACGGCCGTTCCCGGGCGAGGGTGTGCGGGTGACCGTCGGGGAGAGCGAGGCGAACGACATCTTCCTGAAGGTGTCGGAAGCGTTCCGCAAGGAGATCTGACGAGGCGGTGACGTCGGGCGTCCACCGAGGTGGGCGTCGGGCGTCTATGGGGGCGTGGACGTCAGGCGTCCACCGGGGCGGTGAGCGTCAGGCGTCCACCGCCTCCACGCGTACGGGGTCGCCGTCGCGCACCGTCGCCAGCCGGCGGGGGTCGCCTTCGACGTGGCCGAGGACGTTGCACGGGCTCGCGAGGCGGCACTCGTCGCCTCGCGAGATCGGCGTGGGGCCGTACGGGAGAGCCAGCGCGTCGCCGTCGGTCCAGAAAGCGACGGTGCCCGGCTCGACGACCTGCCGGGCATCCGTTTCACGTGAAACCGACACACCTGTGTCGAAGTACACCTCCTCGCCCCAGGTGTGGGCGGAGGCGGTGAGCGGCAGGGCCTTGAGCAGCGCCTGTGTGGTGGGGGTCTCCTCGAGTGCCGCGGTGAGATGGCCCGCGGGCCAGGAGATGCGTATCCGGGCGTGATGCCCCTGCGTGTCCGTGGGGTTCATGCCGCGGATTCAACAAGATGTTGAAGTTCTTGCCAAGGGGTTGACGTCACAAGGGACCCCCCTTCCGACGTCGAAAAGCTGTAAGTCATAATTGCTTGTGAATGTGAACGCGTTCACAAGCGTGTCTGTTTGCTCCCGAGACAGGTGGCATATACACGCACAAACAGCCGGAACCACGGCGATGCAAGGAGGCCGACGACGTGGACATGGCTTTGGCGCCGGAGACACTGGCGCGATGGCAGTTCGGCATCACGACCGTCTACCACTTCCTCTTCGTGCCACTGACGATCTCGTTGGCCGCTCTCACGGCCGGGCTGCAGACCGCCTGGGTGCGCACGGAGAAGGAGAAGTACCTCAGGGCGACGAAGTTCTGGGGCAAGCTCTTCCTGATCAACATCGCCATGGGTGTCGTCACCGGCATCGTGCAGGAGTTCCAGTTCGGTATGAACTGGTCCGACTACTCCCGCTTCGTCGGTGACATCTTCGGCGCACCGCTCGCGTTCGAGGCGCTGATCGCCTTCTTCTTCGAGTCGACCTTCATCGGCCTGTGGATCTTCGGCTGGGACAAGCTGCCGAAGAGGATCCACCTGGCCTGCATCTGGATGGTCTCGATCGGCACGCTGCTGTCGGCGTACTTCATCCTCGCCGCCAACTCCTGGATGCAGCACCCCGTCGGCTACCGGATCAACGAGGAGAAGGGCCGCGCCGAACTCACCGACTTCTGGCAGGTCCTCACCCAGAACACCGCGCTCAACCAGGTCTTCCACAGCTTCTCGGCAGCCTTCCTGACGGGCGGCGCCTTCATGGCGGGCATCGCCGCCTTCCACCTGATGCGCAAGAAGCACATCCCGGTGATGCGCACCTCGCTGCGGCTCGGCCTGGTCACTCTGGCCGTCGGCGGCCTGCTCACCGCCGTCAGCGGCGACACCCTAGGCAAGGTCATGTACGAGCAGCAGCCGATGAAGATGGCCGCCGCCGAGGCCCTGTGGGACGGGGAACAGCCGGCGCCCTTCTCCGTCTTCGCCTACGGCGACGTCGACAAGGGGCACAACAAGGTCGCCCTCGAGATCCCCGGCCTGCTGTCCTTCCTGGCCCACAGCGACTTCGACTCGTACGTGCCCGGCATCAACGACACCAACAAGGCCGAGCAGGAGCAGTTCGGACCCGGTGACTACAAGCCCATCGTCCCCGTCGCCTACTGGGGATTCCGGTGGATGATCGGCTTCGGCATGGCGTCCTTCTCGCTCGGTCTGCTGGGACTGTGGCTGACCCGGAAGAAGTTCATGCTGCCGGCGGCCTGGCGGACCGGTGAGGACGAGGTGCCCCGTCTGGTGCTGCTGAGGAAGCCGCTCGGGGCGAAGCTCTCACGGCTGTACTGGCTGCTGACGGTCTGGACGATGGCCTTCCCGCTGATCGCCAACTCCTGGGGTTGGATCTTCACCGAGATGGGCCGTCAGCCCTGGGTCGTCTACGGCCTGTTCCAGACCCGTGACGCGGTCTCCCCCGGTGTCTCCACGGCCGAGGTCCTCACCTCGATGATCGCCTTCACCCTGCTCTACGCCGTCCTCGCCGTCGTCGAGGTCAAGCTGCTGGTGAAGTACGTCAAGGCCGGTCCGCCCGAGCTCACCGAGGCCGACCTCAACCCGCCCACGAAGATCGGCGGCGACGCCCGTGACGCCGACAAGCCGATGGCCTTCTCGTACTAGGCCGAGGGAGCTGCACAGTCATGGAACTGCACGACGTCTGGTTCGTTCTGATCGCCGTCCTGTGGACCGGCTACTTCTTCCTGGAGGGTTTCGACTTCGGGGTCGGCGTGCTCACCCGGCTGCTCGCCCGTGACCGTGCCGAGAAGCGGGTGCTGATCAACACGATCGGTCCCGTCTGGGACGGCAACGAGGTGTGGCTGCTGACGGCCGGCGGCGCCACGTTCGCCGCCTTCCCGGAGTGGTACGCCACCCTCTTCTCCGGCTTCTACCTTCCCCTGCTGGTCATCCTGCTCTGCCTGATCGTCCGGGGCGTCGCCTTCGAGTACCGGGTGAAGCGGCCCGAGGAGCGCTGGCAGCGCAACTGGGAGACCGCGATCTTCTGGACCTCGCTGATCCCGGCGTTCCTGTGGGGCGTCGCCTTCGGCAACATCGTCCACGGAGTGGAGATCGACCGGGACCTGGAGTACGTCGGCACCGTCTGGGACCTGATGAACCCGTACGCCCTCCTCGGCGGCCTGGTCACCCTGACCCTGTTCACTTTCCACGGAACGGTGTTCACCGCGCTCAAGACCGTCGGTGAGATCCGCGGACGGGCGCGGGCACTCGCACTGCGGGTGGGCCTCGTCGCCGCGGTGCTGGCCCTCGTCTTCCTGCTGTGGACGCAGGCCGACAGCGGCGACGGCAAGAGCCTGGTCGCGCTGGTGGTGGCCGTCGCCGCCCTGGTCGTCGCGCTGCTGGCGAATCAGGCGGGGCGTGAGGGCTGGGCGTTCGCGCTGTCCGGCGTCACCATCGTGGCGGCTGTGGCGATGCTCTTCCTGACGCTGTTTCCGAACGTCATGCCCTCCACGCTGAACGCGGACTGGAGCCTCACCGTCACCAACGCCTCGTCCAGCCCGTACACCTTGAAGATCATGACCTGGCTGGCCGTGATCGCCACCCCGGTCGTCCTGCTCTACCAGGGGTGGACCTACTGGGTGTTCCGCAAGCGGATCGGCACTCAGCACCTCGCCGACGCCGCGCACTGAGTCCGGGCGGGGTGTGTTTCACGTGAAACCGATCGATCCACGACTGCTGCGGTACGCCCGCGCCACGCGGTTCTTCCTGGTGGCGGTCGTCGTCCTGGGCGCCGTCGGGGCCGGACTGGTCGTGGCCCAGGCGATGCTCATCGCCGAGACCGTGGTGGGCGCCTTCCAGCACGGTATGACGGCCGCCGAACTGCGCACCCCGCTGTTGCTGTTGGTGGCCGTCGCCTGTGGCCGGGGCCTGATCGGCTGGCTGACCGAACTGGCCGCGCACCGGGCGAGCGCGGCCGTGAAGTCGGAGCTGCGGGGCCGGCTCCTGGAACGGGCGACGGCGCTCGGCCCCGGCTGGCTGAGCGGACAGCGCACCGGGTCGCTCGTCGCCCTGGCCACCCGGGGAGTCGACGCCCTCGACGACTACTTCTCGCGCTACCTGCCGCAGTTGGGGCTCGCGGTGGTCGTGCCGGTGGCGGTGCTGGCGCGGATCGTCACCGAGGACTGGGTCTCGGCGGCCATCATCGTCGCCACCCTGCCGCTCATCCCGGTCTTCATGATGCTGATCGGCTGGGCCACGCAGTCGCGGATGGACCGGCAGTGGCGGCTGCTGTCCCGGCTGTCCGGGCACTTCTTGGACGTGGCCGCGGGGCTGCCGACGCTGAAGGTGTTCGGCAGGGCCAAGGCACAGGCCGAGTCGATCAGACGCATCACCGGCGCATACCGGCAGGCGACCATGCGGACCCTGCGGATCGCCTTCCTGTCCTCCTTCGCCCTGGAACTGCTCGCCACGCTCTCGGTGGCACTCGTCGCCGTGACCATCGGCATGCGGCTCGTCCACGGCGACATGGCCCTGTACGACGGCCTGCTCGTGCTCGTGCTCGCGCCCGAGGCCTATCTGCCGCTGAGGCAGGTGGGAGCGCAGTATCACGCGGCAGCCGAGGGCCTCGCCGCCGCCGAGGAGATCTTCTCGGTACTGGAGACGCCCGCCCCGTCCTCGGGCGACCGACCGGTGCCGCCGGACGGCGCGCTGTCCTTCGAGGGCGTGACCGTGCGCTACCCGGGGCGTACCGCGGACGCCGTGTCGGACGTGGACCTCGTCGTCGAGCCCGGCGAGACGGTCGCGCTGGTCGGACCCAGCGGAGCGGGCAAGTCGACGCTTCTCCACGCCCTCCTCGGCTTCGTCCGTCCCTCCCACGGGCGGATCAGGATCGGCGGGGCCGACCTGACCGGGCTCGACCCGGCGCAGTGGCACGCTCGCGTCGCCTGGGTGCCGCAACGTCCGCACCTGTTCGCGGGCACGATCGCCGAGAACGTACGACTGGCCCGTCCCGAGGCGGACGACGCGGCCGTGCGGCGGGCGCTGCGCGACGCCGGGGCGCTGGAGTTCGTGGACGCGCTGCCGGAGGGGGCGGGCACGGTGCTCGGCGAGGACGGTGCCGGGCTGTCCGCCGGGCAGCGTCAGCGGCTCGCCCTGGCCCGGGCGTTCCTCGCGGACCGGCCGGTGCTGCTGCTCGACGAGCCGACGGCCGCCCTGGACGGGGCGACCGAGGCCGAGGTCGTGGCCGCCGTGCGCAGGCTCGCGGCCGGCCGGACCGTCCTGCTGGTGGTGCACCGTCCGGCCCTGCTGGAAGTGGCCGACCGCGTGGTGCGCCTCGACGAACCGGTCTCGGCGCCCGCGGCCGGCGATGCCCCGAGGCCCGTGGCGGACCGCCCTGTCGAGGAGGCGCCGGGAACCACCGCCCCGACTCCCGCCGGCGGTCCGGGCACGCCGGAACCGGCGCCGGACACTTCGGCCGGGGTCCTCGCCCGGGTGCGCGCGATGTCCGCCGCCCGGCGCGGACGGCTCGGTCTCGCGCTGCTTCTGGGGAGCCTCGCGCTCGGCAGTGCCGTCGGACTCATGGCCACGTCGGGGTGGCTCATCTCGCGGGCGTCGCAGCAACCGCCGGTGCTGTATCTGATGGTGGCCGTGACGGCGACGCGTGCCTTCGGGATCGGGCGGGCGGTGTTCCGCTATGCCGAGCGGCTCGTCTCGCACGACGCCGTGCTACGGATGCTGGCCGACACCCGGGTCGCCGTCTACCGGCGGCTGGAGCGGCTGGCGCCCGCCGGACTGCGCACCAGCCGGCGGGGCGACCTGCTGTCGCGGCTCGTCGCCGACGTCGACGCGCTGCAGGACTACTGGCTGCGCTGGCTGCTGCCCGCCGGCACCGCCGTGGCCGTCTGCACCGCGTCGGTCGGCTTCACGGCCTGGCTGCTGCCGGAGGCCGGTGCCGTGCTCGCCGCCGGACTGCTCGCGGCCGGGGCCGGCGTCCCGCTGGTCACCGGGGCGGTGGCGCGGCGGGCGGAGCACCGGCTGGCCCCGGCTCGCGGTGTCCTGGCCACCCGGGTGACCGACCTGCTCACCGGTACCGCCGAACTGACCGTCGCCGGTGCCCTGCCCGGGCGGACCGCCGAGGCGCGACGGGCCGACGGCACCCTGACCCGGATCGCCTCGCGTGCGGCCACGGCCACCGCGCTGGGCGACGGCCTGGTCGCGCTGATCTCCGGCCTGACCGTCGCGGGTGCGGCGCTCACCGGCGTCCAGGCGGTGGCCGACGGCCGCCTCACCGGCGTGGCCGTCGCCGTCGTGGTCCTCACCCCGCTGGCCGCCTTCGAAGCGGTCCTCGGACTGCCGCTGGCCGTGCAGTACCGCCAGCGCGTGCGCAGGAGCGCCGAGCGGGTGTACGAGGTGCTCGACGCGCCCGCGCCCGTACGCGAACCCGTGCGGCCACGGCAGGCGCCCGCGTCACCGTTCCCGGTCGTCCTCGAGGGGCTGGCCGCACGCCACCCCGGGCAGGAACGGGACGCCCTCGCTGGCCTCGGTCTGACGCTGGCCGAGGGCCGCCGCATCGCCGTGGTCGGACCGTCCGGCTCCGGCAAGACGACGCTGGCCCAGGTGCTGCTGCGGTTCCTGGACGCCGACGCGGGCTCCTACACGCTGGCCGGCACGGACGCCGGCGCCCTGGACGGTGACGACGTGCGACGGCTCGTCGGGCTGTGTGCGCAGGACGCGCATCTCTTCGACAGCTCGGTGCGCGAGAACCTGCTCCTGGCCAGGAAGGACGCCACGGAGCCCGAGCTGCGCGCCGCGCTGGCGCGGGCCCGCCTGCTGGAGTGGACCGACGGTCTGCCCGACGGCCTGGACACATTGGTCGGCGAGCACGGGGCGCGGTTGTCGGGCGGCCAGCGGCAGCGGCTGGCCCTGGCCCGTGCACTGCTCGCCGACTTCCCCGTCCTCGTGCTCGACGAGCCGGCCGAGCATCTCGACCTGCCCACCGCCGACGCGCTGACCACCGATCTGCTGGCCGCCACCGAGGGCCGTACGACCCTGCTCATCACCCACCGGCTGGCCGGCCTGGACGCGGTGGACGAGGTGATCGTGCTGGATCAGGGCAGGGTCGTGCAGCGCGGCACGTACGCGGAGCTGGCAGCCGTGGACGGACCGCTGCGGACGATGGCCGAGCGGGAGGCGGCGTCGGAGCTCCTGGCGGCGGCCCGGTGACCACGGGGCGGGGGTGACCACGGGAGGGACGGGGGGCGCCGGACCGTCCGGGCAGTGCGCGGGTCCGGGCAGCCACCCTTCCGACTTTCCTGAACAAAACGGTCTGATTAGGCTCGGTCCATGCCCGCAGCACCGCCCCCCGGACCTCCGACGCCCCGCGACGGCGTCTCGGCCGAGCTCCTGGCGCGGGTGCCGAAGCTGCTGGAGGCGATGCGGTCGGTCGGCACCGGACTGGAGCTGCACTCCACGCTGAACCGGATCTGCGCGACCGCGGCCGATCTCGCGGGCGCCCGGTACGCGGCGATCGGTGTCGTCGCCGAGGACGGCGAGGGCCTGTCCGACTTCGTCCACCACGGCGTCGACGAGGCGACCGCCCGGCGGATCGGGCGCCTGCCCGACGGTCGCAAGGGGCTGCTGGGCGCTCTCCTCCGTGACCCTGAGCCGGTCCGGCTCAGGGACCTGACCGGTGATCCCCGCTCCTGCGGCTTTCCCGAGCACCACCCGCCGATGCGCACCTTCCTCGGAGTGCCCGTCCGGGTGCAGGGGGAGATCTTCGGGAACCTCTTCGTGACGGACAAGCGGGACGGTGAGCCGTTCGACGACTACGACCTCGCCATGGTCCGAGTCCTCGCCACGGAGGCCGGGATCGCCATCGGCAACGCGCGTCTGTACGAGGCGGCGCAGCAGCGGGAACGCTGGATCGACGGCTCGGTCGCCGTCACCACCGCGCTGCTCTCCGGCGGTGACACCGACGACGCACTCCAGGTCGTCGCGGAACAGGCCCGCCGGCTCTCCGGGGCGGCCGCCGGGATCGTGCTGCTGACGGCCGACGGCGGAGGCATGGAGATCGCCGCCGTCGCGGCGCCGCGGCCCACGGACGCACTGGGCACGGTCATCCCGCCGGACCACGGCGTGGTCGCCGAACTTCTCGCCGGGCACGCCGTGTTCGTCGACGACGCGGCCACCGACCCGCGGCTGGACACCGGGCCGGTGCGCGCCTACGGGCCGGTGATGCTGCTGCCGCTGTGCAACGACGGGCGAGTCCTCGGCAGCCTGGTGATGCCCCGGGCGCGGGGCGGGCATCCGTTCACACGGGCGGAGCGCGTGCTCGGCGGCCAGTTCGCCGCGCAGGCCGCGCTGGCGCTGATGATGGCCGACGCGCAGCGTGACCGGGAGCGGCTCGCCGTGTACGAGGACCGCGACCGCATCGCCCGGGACCTGCACGACCTCGTCATCCAGCGGCTGTTCGCCACGGGCATGATGCTGGAGAGCGCCCAGCGCGGCCCGCTCGTGCCCGAGGTGCGCGACGGAGTGGGCAGGGCCGTCGACGAACTCGACGTGACCATCCAGGAGATCCGCTCGGCGATCTTCGCGCTGCGGCAGCCGGCCGAGGCCCCCGCGGGTCTGTGCGCCCGGGTGCTGCGCGAGATCACCACGGCGGCCGTGCCGTTGGGCTTCACGCCCTCGCACCGCTTCGTCGGCCCGGTCGACGAAGCGGTGGGCGACCTGACCGGCAAGAACCTCATCGCCGCCCTGCGCGAGGCCCTGTCCAACGCCTTCCGGCATGCCCGGGCCACCCGGATCGACGTGGTGGTCGACGCGGAGGCCATCCTGCCGGACGGGCGGCCGGGCGTGCGGCTGACCGTCGCGGACGACGGCGTCGGCATCCCCGAGGGCGGCCGGCGCAGTGGGCTGCACAACCTCGAGCGCCGGGCCGAGACGCTCGGCGGCGTCAGCCGCGTCGGCCCCGGCATCGGCCCGGACGGCAGCGGGACGACGGTGCTGTGGGAGGCGCCGTACTGACGCGGCGCCAGGCCGCCCCGTCCTGAGGGGGCGTCAGCGGCGTGTTGCCCCATGTGCAGCAACCGCGCTGGGCCGTGTGCAGCAACCGGTCCCCCGCCCGTACGACGTGAACAGGACCGCGAGCCCGTCCGCGGGCCACGATCGCTGCCATGCGCTCATCTCGCCGCCATCCGCTGCTCGTTCCGGTGGTGCTGTGCGCACTCGCCGTGCTCGCCGCCCGCCCCACCGGGGCCACCGAGGAGGACGGTGGCCCCGGCACCGCCGCCGGCACGGAGGTGGCGCGGCTGTACGAGGAGGCGGCCAAGGCCACCGAGCGGTACGAGCGGGGCCGGCGCGAGGCCGAGGCGCTGCGGACCAAGGCCCAGCACTACGAGGAACAGCTCGACAGGCAACGGCGGGAGAGCGCCGCGCTGCACGAGGACCTGGGTACCCTCGCCCGCGCCCAGTACCGCAGCGGAGGCGGGCTTCCGGTCACCGCGCGGATGATGCTCGCCGACGACCCGGACGAGCTGTTGCGAGGTCAGCGTGCGTTGCGCCGTGCCGATCGGGCCGTCGACAGGGCGATCGGCCGGAGCAGGCGGGCGGAGGCCCGGCTCGCCGAGGACGAGGCCCGGGTGACCGCGGCCCGGCAGGCGCTCGACAAGCGCAACGATGAGCTCGCGGACCTCAAGACGGAGATCGAGGGCAAACTGCTGGCCGCGCGGGCCCGGCTGGAGGGCGAGGCGGATGCCTCGGTGGCGGCCGGCTCCTGCCCGGGCGCGGTCCGCCTGGAGCAGCCGGAGCGGCGCCCCTCGTCGGCGTGGGTCACACCGGTGGAGACGTACGAACTGTCGGCGTCCTTCGGCAGCGGCGGTGCACGGTGGGCGAACCGCCACACCGGGCAGGACTTCGCGGTGCCGGTCGGGACGCCGGTGCGGGCGGTCGGCGAGGGCCGGGTCGTCAGGGTGTCGTGCGGGGGCGCCTTCGGCATCCAGGTCGTCCTCCGGCACCCGGGCGGCTATTACACGCAGTACGCGCACCTCGCCGCCGTCGCCGTCGACCAGGGCGAGCGGGTCGAGCCGGGGCAGTGGATCGCGCAGTCGGGCAGCACCGGCAATTCCACCGGGCCGCATCTGCACTTCGAGGTGCGGATCACACCGGAGACGGGCTCGGCCCTGGACCCCGTGCCCTGGCTGGAGCGACGCGGGGTGCGGATCTGACCGGGCGACCCCTGTGACAGGGCCGTCCTGCGGCCCACGCCTGGTTCACGCCGTCTCCGCCAGGATGCGCTCGATCACGACCGCCACCCCGTCGTCGTTGTTGGCGACCGTCCGCCCCGACGCGGCGGCGATCACCTCCTGGTGCGCATTGCCCATGGCGTAGGACCGCCCCGCCCAGGTCAGCATCTCGACGTCGTTCGGCATGTCACCGAAAGCGACGACCTCCTCGTGCGAGATGCCGCGCTCGGCGCAGCACAGGGCCAGCGTGCTGGCCTTGGAGACCTCCGGTCCGCTGATCTCCAGCAGGGCGCTGGGGCTGGACCGGGTGACATTGGCACGGTCGCCGATGGCGATGCGGGCCAGCTTGAGGAAGGCGTCGGGCTCCAGCTCGGGGTGGAAGGCCAGGATCTTGAGGACGGGCTCGGCCGCGGCACGCCCGTCCGGCGCCAGCAGCTCCTCGGCGGGTGCCAGGGTGTCGGGGACCTCGATGTGCAACCTCGGGTACTCCGGCTCCTGGTGGAAGCCGTAGGTCTGCTCCACCGCGTACATCGTGCCGGGTGCCGCGTCGCGCAGCAGCCGTACGGCGTCCAGCGCGTTCTCGCGGGCCAGCTCCCGGACCTTCACGAAGCGGTGGGCGCCGGGGCCGCCGTGCAGGTCGACCACGGCGGCGCCGTTGCCGCAGATGGCGAGGCCGTGGCCGTGGACGTGCTCGCTGACGACGTCCATCCAGCGGGCGGGGCGTCCGGTGACGAAGAAGACCTCGATCCCCGCCTTCTCGGCGGCCGCCAGGGCGGCGACCGTGCGCGGGGAGACCGACTTGTCGTCGCGCAGCAGCGTGCCGTCCAGGTCGGTGGCGATCAGTCGCGGGCGTACGGCGGCGGCCGGGGTCTCGGGCTGTCGGGTCGCTGAGGTCACCCGGCCATTGTCACGCATATGCCCGCACGCCCGTGCGAGAGTCTGCACATCTGTGAGCTACGGCTCTCATCGGCGCCTCCTCCGTCCCGCCGGCCCGCCGTCGCCCGGCCGGGCCCGCACGGAGCGTCTCGGCGCGTCTTCAGCGCAGCTGGGCCGGCGCCTCCATGGCGATCTTCTCGAATACCTTGGCGTCCGTCGCGAAGTCGGAATCGGGGATCGGCCAGTGCACGACGATCTCGGTGAAGCCCAGCTCCCGGTGGGTTCCCGCGAAGTCCACGAACGCGTCCACGGACTGCAGCGGCCGGCCACGGTCCGGTGTGAAGCCGGTGAGCAGCACCTTGTCGAGCTCGTCCACGTCGCGGCCGATCTCGGCGCACGCGTCGGCCAGCTTCTCGGCCTGCCCGCGCAGGGCCCGCACCGACTGCTCCGGAGTGCCGTTCTCGTACAGCTTCGGGTCGCCGGTGGTCACCCAGGCCTGTCCGTACCGCGCGGCGAGCCGCAGCCCCCGCGGGCCGGTGGCGGCCACCGCGAACGGCAGCCGGGGCCGCTGCACGCAGCCCGGGATGTTGCGCGCTTCGTGCGCCGCGTAGAAGTCGCCCGTGTACGACACCGCCTCCTCCGTGAGCAGGCGGTCGAGCAACTGGAGGAACTCGGCGAACCGGTCGGCCCGCTCGCGCGGCGTCCACGGCTCCTGGCCGAGCGCCGTCGCGTCGAAGCCGGTGCCGCCCGCTCCTATGCCGAGCGTGATCCGGCCCCCGGAGATGTCGTCGAGGGAGATCAGCTCCTTGGCGAGCGTCACCGGGTGCCGGAAGTTCGGCGAGGTCACCAGGGTGCCGAGACGCATCCGCTCGGTGACCGCCGCGGCGGCGGTCAGGGTCGGCACGGCACCGAACCACGGGCCGTCCCGGAAACTCCGCCAGGAGAGGTGGTCGTAGGTGTACGCGCTGTGGAAACCGAGCTGCTCGGCACGAGTCCAGGTCGAGCGGCCGCCGTCGTGCCAGCGGCGGTACGGGAGGATCACGGTGCTCAGACGCAGGCTCATGCCACCGAGCCTATGCGGACGCGCAGGTTTCACGTGAAACGGCCAGGCGGGTTTCACGTGAAACGGCCGCTGCCGTCATCGCACACGGCTGCTCAGCCAGGGGGTGAGGAGAATCATCGGCACGTGTTCCTTGTACGTGCGATCTCCGGGCAGCGGCACGACCAGACGGTAGCCGGGCGGAAAACGGCGGGCCCGGACGTAGGCCGGCCCGCCGAAGACGGAGCGGAGGAACGCGGGCACGTCGTCGCGCGGGATGTCGGGGCATTCCACGGTCTCGACGGTGATCAGCGCGTCGTCCTCGGGGAAGAGCCGCACGCTCACCCGCGGCACCCCGCCGAACTCGACGAGGGCCTCATGAGGAAGGGAGCCGTCGGGATCCGTGGTCACGCCCAGGCCCGCAGTGCTGCGGCGGGACGTCTGATCTGCGCCGATGTCATGGGTCACCTCGATCTCGCGCGCGTATTCCGCGGCGAGGGCGACGAGGGCGGTCACGGCGGACTCGGTCGTGGGCAGATGCTCCATGTCCCCGATGATGCGGGGTCAGTGCGATGCGGGGAAGCGCAGATAGCGCGGGGGTACGGACTTGGTCAGCCAGACCCCGTTCGCACTGACGTGGAAGACGTGGCCGTCGCGGTGCATGGCGGCGGCGTCCACCGACAGCACGACCGGCCGGCCGCGGCGGGCGCCGACCCGGGTGGCGGTCTCCCGGTCGGGCGAGAGGTGCACGTCGTGCCGGTTCATCGGGCGCAGGCCCTCGGTGCGGATCGCGGCGAGGGCCCGGGCCACGGTCCCGTGGTAGAGGTACGGAGGCGGGTCCGCCGGGGGCAGCCCGAGCTCCACGTCGATGCTGTGGCCCTGGCTGGCCCGTATGCGTGTGCCCTCGACGGCGAAGCGCCGTTTGTCGTTGGTGGCGACCACGTGGTCCAGCTCGTGCCGGGTGAAGCGGAAGCCGTGCGCGGCCGCCGCGGCGATCAGTGTGTCGATCTCGACCCAGCCGGCCTCGTCGAGCGTGAGCCCGATCCGGTCCGGCTGGTGCCGCAGATGCTTCGACAGGTACTTGGACACCTTCACGGTGCGTCTGTCGTCCATGCGTTCATCGTTCATACCGCCAGCGTGCCGAGCCGGGCGGGCAGCACGCGATCGATTTTGCGTGGAAACTACAGCGGCGGCGACACGCGGGCCAGCCGTCGCAACGCCCCGGGCAGGAAACGGGACATGAGGTGGGCGCCGCGCGCCTCCGGCGTGACGGGGACGACGGCCCGGTCGTGCACGACGGCCGCCAGAATCGCGTCGGCGACCTTCTCCGGCGGGTAGTTGCGCATCCCGTAGAGCCGGGCGCTGCGCTGCTGCCGGCGCTTCTCCTCATCCGCGCCGGCCCCGGCGAAGCGCGCCGTCGAGGTGATGTTGGTGTTGACGATGCCGGGGCAGACCGCCGTGACGCCGATGCCCTGCTCGGCCAGTTCCGCGCGCAGGCACTCGCTGAGCATCAGCACGGCCGCCTTGGAGGTGCTGTAGGCGGGCAGGAGCCTGGAGGGCATGAAGGCGGCCGCCGACGCGGTGTTCACGATGTGGCCGCCCTGCCCCCGCTCGGCCATCTGCCGGCCGAAAAGACGGCAACCGTGGATCACACCCCACAGATTGACGTCGAGGACCTTCTTCCAGTCCTCCGGCGTCGTCTGCAGGAAGGAGCCCGACATGCCGATCCCCGCATTGTTCACGAGGACGTCCACCACGCCGTACTCCGCGACGACCTTGGCCGCGAGTTTCTCCATGGCCTGCTCGTCGGAGACGTCGGCGGTCTCCGTCCAGGCCTGCCGGGCTCCGGCGAGCCGGGACAGCTCCGCGGTGCGGGCCGCTGCCCCGGAGTCCCGGTCGACGGCCACCACGCGCGCTCCGGCCTCGGCGAACGCGAGCGTCGTCGCCCGTCCGATGCCGCTGCCCGCACCGGTGACCAGGACCAGCTGGCCGGCGAAGCGGTCGGCGTGCCTGCCGCTCGCCGGCACCTCGGTCCGCCCGTCCTCGACGGTGGTGACGAACTCCGTGATCCAGTCCGCCAGCCGGTCGGGCCGGGTGCGCGGCACCCAGTGCTTGGCGGGCAGGGTGCGGCGGGTGAGCCGCGGCGCCCACTGCTCCAGTTCGTCGTAGAGCCGCTCGGACAGGAACGCGTCACCGAGGGGTGTGACGAGCTGGACGGGAGCGTGGGCGTGGGCGTCGTCGCGCGGCTGTCGCAGCCGGGGCCGGACGTTGTCCCGGTACAGCCAGGCTCCGTGCGCGGCGTCCGTGGGCAGGGACGGCGTCGGGTAGTCGCCGCCGGGCACCTGCTCGACGCGCCGCAGGATTCCCGGCCAGCGCTTGCCGAGGGGGCCCCGCCAGGCCAGTTCGGGAAGCACCGGCGTGTGCAGGAGGTAGACGTACCAGGACTTGGCGCCCTGGCCGAGGAGCTGGCCCACCCGGCGGGGGGTGGGCCGCTTGATCCGCCGGTTGATCCAGTGGCCGAAGTGGTCGAGGGACGGCCCCGACATCGAGGTGAAGGACGCTATCCGGCCTTCGGTGCGCTTGACCGTGACGAACTCCCACGACTGCACCGAACCCCAGTCGTGGCCCACCAGGTGCACGGGCCGACCGGGGCTCACCGCGTCCGCCACGGCCAGGAAGTCGTCCGTCAGCTTCTCCAGCGTGAACCCGCCGCGCAGCGGGTTCGGCGCGCTGGACCGGCCGTGGCCCCGGACGTCGTAGAGCACCACGTGGAACCGGCCGGCGAGGCGGCCGGCCACCTCGGACCAGACCTCCTTGCTGTCCGGGTAACCGTGCACCAGCACGACCGTCGGCTGCTGCGGGTCGCCCAGCTCGGCCACGCACAGCTCCACCTCGCCCGAGCGCACCCAGCGCTCCCGCGCACCGTCCAGCACCGCCATTGCTCCTCCGCCCAGTGCCGCACGTGCGGCAGATCGTCATCCGGCCGGTGGGGTCCGACCGCCCCGTTCCACCCGTTCCGGCCGCCCCCGCCGACCGCCCTGCCCGCTCGTCACGTGACGCCGCCGAATCTCCCAGTTGTTAGACCGATCGTCAATAGGGCCTCCCGGCACCGGCCCCCCCGAGCCCGCCCGTCCAGGCCCCTGAGGGACCGTGGGTCTCGCCGTGGCCCTCAGGTACGGCATCCCCTACGGGCCCGTACTACTCGAGTCTGATTCCAAGACGGCTCTCCGGTCTGACGACCGGAGTGGCGGGCGTCACTACTGTCGTGGATGTGACTGTGATCGCGACCGAAAGCCTGAGCAAGCGGTTCCCCCGGGTGACCGCGCTCGACCGGCTCTCCGTGGACATCGG
The DNA here is from genome assembly GCF_040636935.1 of Streptomyces sp. NPDC032940. Lineage (NCBI taxonomy): Bacteria > Bacillati > Actinomycetota > Actinomycetes > Kitasatosporales > Streptomycetaceae > Streptomyces > Streptomyces sp. NPDC032940. The sequence continues at coordinate 115,567 of NZ_JBEZVJ010000020.1, forward strand.
ACCCGGTGTGACCGGACTCGTGGGCGCCAACGGCGCCGGCAAGTCCACTCTGATCAAGATCCTGCTGGGTCTGTCCCCCGCCACCGAGGGCCGCGCCGAAGTGCTCGGTCTCGACGTCGCCACCAAGGGCGCCGACATCCGCGAGCGGGTCGGCTACATGCCGGAACACGACTGTCTGCCACCCGACGTCTCGGCGACCGAGTTCGTCGTCCACATGGCACGCATGTCCGGCCTGCCGCCGGCCGCCGCCCGCGAGCGGACCGCCGACACCCTGCGCCACGTCGGCCTGTACGAGGAGCGCTACCGCCCCATCGGCGGCTACTCGACCGGCATGAAGCAGCGTGTGAAGCTCGCGCAGGCCCTGGTCCACGACCCGCAGCTGGTCTTCCTGGACGAACCGACCAACGGCCTCGACCCGGTCGGCCGCGACGAGATGCTGGGCCTCATCCGCCGCGTGCACACCGACTTCGGCATCTCGGTCCTCGTCACCTCCCACCTCCTCGGCGAACTGGAACGCACCTGCGACCACGTGGTCGTCGTCGACGGCGGCAAGCTGCTGCGGTCCAGCTCCACCACCGACTTCACCCAGACCACCACGACCCTCGCGATCGAGGTCACCGACACCGACGAGCACCCAGACGGCACCCGCGCGGTGCGCGACGCGCTCCACGCGCGCGGGGTCACCACCGAGGACGGCAGCGGCCTGCCCGGCGCCGGCCACGTCCTGCTGCTCAGCGCGTCCGGCGACGAGACGTACGACCTCGTCCGGGACGTCATCGCGGACCTCGGCCTCGGCCTGGTGCGCATGGAGCAGCGCAGGCACCACATCTCGGAGGTCTTCAAGGACAGCGACGCAGCACGGAAGGAGGCGGTCGGCCATGGCAACTGAACAGCCCCTGCCGGCGAAGGCCACGATGCCGGGCGACCAGACCCGCATCCACAACATCGGCTACCGCAGCTACGACGGCCCCCGCCTCGGCCGCGCCTACGCCCGCCGCTCCCTGTACTCGCAGTCCCTGCGTGGCGCCTACGGCCTCGGCCGCTCGGCCAAGTCCAAGGTGCTGCCGATGCTCCTGTTCGTGGTGATGTGCCTGCCCGCCGGCATCATGGTCGCGGTAGCGGTCGCCACCAAGGCCGACGAACTGCCCCTGGACTACACGCGCTACGCGATCGTCCTCCAGGCCGTCATCAGCCTCTACGTCGCCTCCCAGGCGCCCCAGTCCGTCTCGCGCGACCTGCGCTTCAAGACCGTGCCGCTCTATTTCTCCCGGCCCATCGAGACCGCCGACTACGTCCGCGCCAAGTACGCGGCACTGGCCTCCGCCCTGTTCATCCTCACCGCCGCACCCCTGCTGGTGCTCTACGTGGGCGCCCTGCTCGCCAAGCTCGACTTCGCGGACCAGACCAAGGGATTCGCCCAGGGACTCGTCTCCGTGGCACTGCTCTCGCTGCTCTTCGCCGGCCTCGGCCTGGTCGTCGCCGCTGTCACCCCGCGCCGAGGCTTCGGCATCGCCGCCGTCATCGCCGTCCTCACCATCACCTACGGCGCGGTCTCCACCCTCCAGGCCATCGCCGATGTCCAGGACAGCTCCGGCTCCATCGCCTGGATCGGCCTGTTCTCGCCGATCACGCTCATCGACGGCGTGCAGTCCGCCTTCCTGGGCGCCACCTCATCCTTCCCCGGCGGAAGCGGCCCGAGCTCCGCGGAAGGCGCGGTGTACGTCCTCGTCACCCTGGGCCTGATCGCCGGCGCCTACGGCCTCCTGATGCGCCGCTACAAGAAGGTGGGACTGTGACCACGCCCGCCCCGTCGCCCGCCACCACCCTTCCAAGGAATGGGCTGCGCCCATGAGCACTCTCTCCATCGACCACGTCTCCCGCTGGTTCGGCAACGTGGTCGCCGTCAACGACATCACCATGACGATCGGCCCGGGTGTCACCGGCCTCCTCGGCCCCAACGGCGCCGGCAAGTCCACCCTCATCAACATGATGGGCGGCTTCCTCGCCCCCTCCACCGGCACCGTCACCCTCGACGGACAGCCGGTCTGGCGCAACGAGGCCATCTACCAGCACATCGGCGTCGTCCCCGAACGGGAGGCGATGTACGACTTCCTCACCGGCCGCGAGTTCGTCCTGGCCAACGCCGAACTGCACGGCCTCGGCGCCAAGGCGGCCGACCAGGCGCTCGCCACGGTGGAGATGGCCTATGCGCAGGACCGCAAGATCGCCACGTACTCCAAGGGCATGCGGCAGCGCGTCAAGATGGCATCCGCCCTCGTCCACCAGCCCTCCCTGCTCCTGCTCGACGAGCCGTTCAACGGCATGGACCCGCGCCAGCGCATGCAGCTGATGGACCTGCTGCGCCGCATGGGCGACGAGGGTCGCACCGTGCTGTTCTCCTCGCACATCCTCGAAGAGGTCGAGCAACTCGCCTGGCACATCGAGGTCATCGTCGCCGGACGCCACGCGGCCAGCGGCGACTTCCGCAAGATCCGCCGCCTGATGACCGACCGGCCGCACCGCTACCTGGTGCGCTCCAGCGACGACCGGGCACTCGCCGCGGCGCTGATCGCCGACCCTTCGACGTCCGGCATCGAGGTCGACGTCGCCGAGGGCGCACTGCGCATCCAGGCCGTCGACTTCGGCCGGTTCACGGCACTGCTGCCCAAGGTCGCCCGTGACCACGGCATCCGGCTGCTCACGGTCTCGCCGTCCGACGAGTCCCTCGAGTCCGTCTTCTCGTATCTCGTCGCGGCGTAGGAGGCCGAAGAATGTACGACCCCACAGTCGCCCGGCTCACCTACCGAGCCCTGCTCGGCCGCCGCCGGGCCCTCATCCTCGGTGCGCTCCCCCTGCTGCTGCTCGTCATCGCCGTGGTGGTGCGGGCGCTCACCGGAGCCGACGACCAGACGGCGTCCGACGTGCTCGGTGGGTTCGCGCTCGCCACCATGGTGCCGATCATCGGCGTCATCGCCGGCACCGGTGCCATCGGCCCGGAGATCGACGACGGCTCGGTCGTGTACCTGCTGTCCAAGCCGGTCAGACGGCCGACGATCATCTTCACCAAGCTGATCGTCGCCATCGCCGTGACCATGGTCTTCTCCGCCGTGCCCACGCTGCTCGCCGGTCTGATCCTCAACGGCAACGGCCAGCAGGTCGCCGTCGCCTACACGATCGCCGCGCTGGTCGCCTCCATCGCCTACGCCGCGCTCTTCCTGCTGCTGGGCACGGTGTCCCGGCACGCGGTGGTCTTCGGACTCGTGTATGCCCTCGTCTGGGAGGCGCTGTTCGGCTCCCTTGTGCCCGGCGCCCGCACCCTGAGCGTCCAGCAGTGGTCGCTGGCCGTGGCCCAGAAGGTCGCCGACGGCAATCTCGTGACCTCCGACGTGGGTCTGCCGACCGCGACGGTGCTGCTGGTCGGGGTCACCGTGCTCGCGACCTGGTACGCCGGCCAGAAACTGCGGTCGCTGACGCTCGCGGGGGAGGAGTGACCGGGCGGCGCCGGCTCCGCCGTTAATCGGTGGCACCCGGATCGCCGTACCGGCAGTGTGGAGCATGCACGAGGCCGGACGGCACCGGCGCATCGGCGGCCGCTTCGAGCACGCGAGACGCCTCGCGTGGGCCGACCGACGGGGACGCCGGTGCCGTCCGGACCGTGAATCCGAAGAAGCCACCGCGGCAGCCCGGGGCCTGCCGCCGGACCGCCGTCAGAGCGCCAGCCGCTCCAGCACCACGGCGATCCCGTCCTCGTCGTTCGAGGACGTCACCTCGTCGGCCACCGCCCTCAGCTCCGCGTGGGCATTGGCCATCGCCACGCCCCGGGCGGCCCAGCCGAACATCGGGATGTCGTTGGGCATGTCGCCGAAGGCGATCGTGTCCGCCGCCTTCAGCCCGAGGCGGCGGGCCGCCAGCGACAGTCCCGTCGCCTTCGACAGACCCAGCGGAAGCAGCTCGACGACACCGGCACCGGCCATGACGACCGTGACGAAACCGCCCGCGGCCTGCCGGGCGGCCTCCGCCAGCTCGTCGTCCGACAGCGTCGGATGCTGGATGTAGATCTTGTTCAGCGGCGCGGACCAGAGATCCGAGGCGTCGGTGAAGGGAACGGCCGGGAGCTCACCGCCGACGGCGTAGCCCGGCCCGACCAGGACGTCGCCGTCCAGGCCGTCCCGGCTGGCCGCCAGGTACAGCGGACCGGTCTCCGCCTCGATCTTGGCCAGCGCCACCCCGGCCAGCTGCCGGTCCAGCGTGACCGAGGTCAGCAGCCGGTGCTCCCCGGCGTGGTACACCTGCGCGCCCTGGCCGCAGACCGCGAGACCCTCGTAACCCAGGTCGTCCAGGATGTGCCGGGTCCACGGCACCGCCCGCCCGGTCACCACGATGTGGGCCGCGCCCGCCGCGGTGGCCGCGACGAGCGCCTCACGGGTGCGGGACGAGACCGTGTCGTCGCTGCGCAGCAGCGTGCCGTCGAGATCGGTGGCGATCAGCCGGTACGGGAACCCCCCGGCGGAACCGGCCTCGGGGCCCGTGGCGGAACCGGTGTCACTCACTTGGCCACCGGCTCCAGGACCTCCCGGCCGCCCAGGTAGGGCCGCAGCACCTCGGGCACGCGTACCGAGCCGTCGGCCTGCTGGTGGTTCTCCAGGATCGCCACGATCGTGCGCGGCACCGCGCACAGCGTGCCGTTGAGCGTCGCCAGCGGGCGCACCTTCTTGTCCTCGCGGACGCGGATGGACAGCCGGCGGGACTGGAACTCGGTGCAGTCCGAGGTCGAGGTCAGCTCGCGGTACTTGCCCTGGGTCGGGATCCACGCCTCGCAGTCGTACTTGCGCGAGGCCGAGGAGCCCAGGTCGCCGGAGGCCACGTCGATGACGCGGAACGGCAGCTCCAGCGAGGTCAGCCACTGCTTCTCCCACTCCAGCAGGCGCTGGTGCTCGGCCTGCGAGTCCTCGGGGAGGACGTAGGAGAACATCTCGACCTTGTCGAACTGGTGCACGCGGAAGATGCCCCGGGTGTCCTTGCCGTGCGAACCGGCCTCACGGCGGAAGCAGGGCGAGAAGCCGGCGTAGCGGAGCGGCAGCCGGTCGGCGTCGATGATCTCGTCCATGTGGTACGCGGCGAGCGGCACCTCGGACGTGCCGACCAGGTACAGGTCGTCCTTGTCGAGGTGGTAGACGTCCTGGGCGGCCTGGCCGAGGAAGCCGGTGCCGGCCATCGACTGCGGCCGCACCAGCGCAGGGGTCAGCATCGGCGTGAAGCCGGCCGCCGTGGCCTGGGCGATCGCCGCGTTGACGAGGGCGAGCTCCAGGAGCGCGCCGACGCCGGTCAGGAAGTAGAAGCGCGAGCCGGAGACCTTGGCGCCGCGCTCGACGTCGATGGCGCCGAGCAGGTGGCCCAGCTCCAGGTGGTCGCGGGGCTCGAAGCCCTCGGCGGCGAAGTCGCGGTGCGTGCCGTGCGTCTCCAGCGTGACGAAGTCCTCCTCGCCGCCGACGGGGACGTCGGGGTGGATGAGGTTGCCGAGTCGCTGGAGCAGCTCCTGGGTCTCGGCGTCCGCGGCGTCCCGCTCGGCGTCGGCCGCCTTGACGTCGGCGGCGAGCCGGCTCGCGCGCTCCAGCAGCTCGGCCTTCTCGTCGCCGGAGGCCTTGCCGATCAGCTTGCCGAGGCCCTTCTGCTCGGCACGCAGCTCGTCGAAGCGGACGCCGGACGACCTGCGCCGCTCGTCGGCAGACAGGAGGGAGTCGACGAGCGCGACGTCCTCTCCACGGGCGCGCTGCGACGCGCGCACACGGTCGGGGTCCTCACGGAGCAGGCGAAGGTCAATCACGCGGTCAAGGCTACCGGTGCCCGGTGACGGCTCACGACCCACTATTGCCTGCCGCGTTCCGCGCGCTCCGCTATGGGGGAAATGGGGCCTTGTGTTCCCGCCGCCGGGCCTGTCAATAAAAGGCGGCCCATTCCCTGGAACGAGGCGGACGGCGAGCGTCGTGTTGACTGGACTTCCTTGCGTGGGGCGGGACTTGGGCCTCGGCTGTCCACAGGTCGCTCGGACTGGGGAAAGTTATCCACAGGCTGTGCGAAAGATCTGTGGACTGCGGAGGTGATCATTCCTAATCGGACGCACGGGGGCATGCCGGGCGAGGAATTCTTGCGCCAAACCCCCTTCAGGCTCACTTTCGAGTGGAAACAGGTCACTCCGGAGGATGGAGGGCAAGAAACAGATGGACGAGGGGTGACCTGGGCCCCTGTGGGTGAAGTGGGCGCCCGTAGGGTGATTTGTCGATGAAGGGCGCTTCGTTGTCGACTTGTCCCCAGGTCGAGAAGCGGACCTGTGGATAACTTTGACCGCTCTGTGGATAACGACAATCGGCAGGTACGACCGGCCGTGGACAAGCCATGGACCAAGCCATGGACCAAGCCATGGATCAAGCCATGGATCAAGCCGTGGACAACCTCAGAAACGGCCGTCCTGGCACCGCGCCACCCAGTCGGCAGCCGCGGTGAACTCCTCGTCGGAGGTGCCCCGCCGCAAGGGAGCCACGTCCGACGGATCGACCCCCGCGCGCGGGTACGACCCCAGGTAGCGCACCTGGAGACAGATCCGCTTCAGCCCCATCAGGGCCTCGGCCACCCGCCGGTCGGAGATGTGCCCCTCGGCGTCGATGCAGAAGCAGTAGTTGCCGATGCCGGCGCCGGTGGGCCGGGACTGGAGCAGCATCAGGTTGATGCCCCGGGTGGCGAACTCGCCGAGCAGGTCGCGCAGGCCGCCGGGGTGGTCGTCGCGCTGCCAGAGCACGACGGACGTCTTGTCCGCGCCGGTGGGAGCGGCGGGCCGGGCGGGACGGCCCACGAGCACGAACCGTGTCTGCGCGTTCTCCGCGTCGTGGATCTCGGACTCGAGGACCTCCAGGCCGTACCGTTCCGCGGCGAACTCGCCGGCGAAGGCGGCGTCGTACCGGCCCTCCTGCACGAGGCGGGCGCCGTCGGCGTTGGATGCGGCCGATTCCCAGGCCACGTCGGGCAGGTGGGCCTTGAGCCAGTTGCGTACCTGGGGCTGGGCGGCGGGGTGGGCGGTGACCGTCTTGATGTCCGACAGCCTGGTGCCGGGGCGGACGAGCAGCGCGAAGGTGATGGACAGCAGCACTTCGCGGTAGATCATCAAGGGCTGGCCGGCGACCAGCTCGTCGAGGGTGGTGGTGATGCCGCCCTCGACGGAGTTCTCGATCGGCACGAACGCGGCCTCGGCCTCGCCTACGCGCACGGCGTCGAGCGCGGACTGGACGGACACGTAGGGGACCAGTTCCCGGGTGGCCGCCTCGGGAAGGGTGCGCAGGGCGACTTCGGTGAACGTGCCTTCGGGACCGAGATACGCGTAACTGGCGGGCATGAGCCTCACCTTAATGGCCTTGCCGGACGCGGAGCACGCTCCGCCCGGCCCGTCACCCCATGGGGCGGCCCGTCGGGGCGAGGGTTCATCCCTCCAACAGCCGCTGCCCCACGTACTCACCCTGCGCGGCCCCGCCCGGCACGGCGAACAGGCCGCTGGCCTCGTGCCGGATGAACGTCGACAGCGCGTCCCCGCGGTCGAGCTTGCGCTGCACCGGGACGAAGCCGCGCAGCGGGTCGGCCTGCCAGCAGATGAAGAGGAGGCCCGCGTCGGGGACTCCGTCGGGGTCGAAGCCGTCGTGGTAGGAGAACGGGCGGCGGAGCAGGGTGGCACCGCCGTTCTGGTCGGGGCGGGTGATGCGGGCGTGGGCGTTGATCGGGACGACCAGCTTTCCGTCGGCGTCCGTCTTCTCCAGGTCCATCTCGGTGGTCTCGGTGCCACCGGAGAGGGGGGCGCCGTCGGACTTGCGGCGTCCGATGACGTCCTCCTGGGCCTTGGCGGAGAGCTGTTCCCAGTCGTCGAGCAGCATGCGGATGCGGCGCACGACGGCGTAGGAGCCGTTCGCCATCCATGCGGGCTCGCCCTGTTCGGGCACGAAGATGTGCTGGTCGAAGCCGGTGTCGGCCGGCTTGGGGTTGCGGGTGCCGTCGATCTGGCCCATGAGGTTGCGGGTGGTCATCGGGTGGGCGGTGGCGCCCGGTGAGCGGTTGAAGCCGTTCATCTGCCAGCGGATGCGGGCGGCGGACCCGGCGTCCCGCTGGATCGCGCGCAGCGCGTGGAAGGCGACCAGGGCGTCGTCGGCGCCGATCTGCACCCACAGGTCGCCGTTGCTGCGGGCCTTGTCGAGGCGGTCCGAGGAGAAGTCGGGCAGGGGGTCGAGGGCGGCCGGGCGCTGCCGGTCCAGCCCGGTCCGGCCGAAGAAGCTGTGACCGAAGCCGAAGGTGACGGTCAGGGAGGAGGGCCCCGCGTCCCGTGCGACGTCCGTGTCACCGGTTCCGGTCGGTTCCCCGGCCATCAGCCGCCGAGCGGTGTCCGACCAGCGGCGCAGCAGTGCCGCGGCCTCCTTGCGCCCGGCGCCCGGCTTCAGGTCGAAGGCGACCAGGTGGCCGCTGGCCTGCATGGCGGTGGTGATGCCGGGCTGATGTTTCCCGTGAAACATCGCCTGCCCGCTGCCCACCGAGGTGAGCGGCGTGGCGGCGGAGGATGGTGCGGCGGCGTACCCCACGGCGCCGCCTGCCGCGCCGAGCACGAGCCCGGTGGCACCGGCGGTGCCGAGGAGCCGGCGCCGTGAGATGCCCCCACGCGGGGTGGCGTCGTGCACGCCGGGCCCGGCGTGCGCGCCGGGCGTCTCCTCCGGGGTGCGGGTCTCCGGGATGGACTGGTCAGCCATGGTGCGGTTCAGCCGATCTGCGCGTTCTTGGAGATGGTCACCTGGTCGATGTCGGAGGTGCGTACGGTGACGGCGACCTTCCAGTCGCCGGCCATCGGGAGCTGCACTCCGCTCGCCGACCAGTGTCCGGTGGTGATGTGTTCGGGGACGACGGGCAGGGGCCCGAGGTCCTTCGCCTCCAGGGCGAAGGCGATCTTGATCTCGGGGATGTCGACGGCGCGGCCGTCCGCGTCCTCGACGTAGACGTGCAGGTCGTTGTCGCCGACCCGCGCGGGGTCGAGTTCGATCCGTACGACGCCCTTGCCGTTGGCGCTTCCGGTGTCGAAGGGCATGTCCAGGGTGACGGCTCCGGACACGGCGGTGGACGAGGAGGCGGCGGTCCGGCCGGCTGCCTGGGCCTCCTGCTCGGTGCGTCCGGGTTCGGTCTGGGTCAGCACGGTGGTGACGGCGAGCAGGACGACGGCGATGCCGGCCTCCGCGAGGACGGAGCGGCGCAGTCCGAGGCGGTGGGGGTCGGCGTCCCGCAGCCGCTTCTGCCGGGCGGTGTCCATGGCGGCCCGCTGCCGGGCGAGCTGGGCGGCACGCCGGGGATCACCGGCCCCCTTCGACGCCCCGGACGCCCCGGCCCCCTTCGACGCCCCGGAAGCCCTCTCCTCCTGGCGGCGCCCGGCCACGGAGACCTGCTCCTTCTCCTCCGACTTCTCGTCCCTCTTCTCCCGCCGTGGTGCGACCAGGTCCGCCGTCCCGGCCAGCTGTGCCGTCCACCGTCGCGAGAGGTACGCGATGCCGACGATCACCGCCACGAGCGCGATTTTGACGAGGAGCAGTTGCCCGTAGCGGGTCTCGGTGAAGGCCGACCAGGCACCGAGCTGGCGCCAGGACTGGTAGACGCCGGTCACCACGAGCACGACGACGCTGCCGAAGGCGATGCGGGAGAAGCGGCGTACGGCGGAGGTGGGGACGGGGGTGTCGGCGGGTGCCCGGTACAGGGCGACGATCAGGGCGGTGAGTCCGCCGAGCCAGCCGGCGACGGCCAGCAGGTGGACGACGTCGACCGGCATGGCGAGGCCGGCCTGGAGACCGACGGAGGCGTGCTCGGACAGAGCCCAGGTCGCCGCGAGCCCGGCGGCCACGACGGTCCCGCCCACGGCGAGCCCGAAGGTGAGGTCCTTCTTCTCCTCGGCCTCGCGCTTGTCGTAGGCGCCGAAGAGGACGGCGATGAACAGCGCCGCCGCGGCGAGCAGCAGCAGCCGGGAGACCAGTGAGGCGCCGCTCTTGGTCTGCAGGACCTGCCCCAGCAGGCTCAGGTCGAAGACGTCGCCGAGCTTTCCGGAGCCGGTGTAGGAGCCGCGCAGCAGGAGCAGCAGCAGGGTGGCGGCGGTCAGCGCGAGCCAGCCGGAGACGACGAGCCGTTGCAGGGGCCGGACGCCGGAGCCGCGTGGCCAGCAGGCGAGCACGAAGGCGGCGCCGCCGGCCAGGACGACGAAGCCGGCATAGGACACGTACCGTCCGATGCCGTACAGCAGGCCGACGATGCCGCCGCCCGCTTCCTGGGCGTCGACGGAGACGGTGGTCTCGGAGGGGGCGCCGACGGAGAAGGTGTAGGCGCCGGAGACCGGGTGGCTGTCGGCGGAGACGACCTGGTAGGCCACCGTGTAGGTGCCGTCGGGCAGGCCGGCGTGCAGTTTCACTGCGTACGTAGTGCCGCCGGTGCCGGCGGGCCGGCCGTCGTCGACGCGGGTGCCCTTGGGGTCGAGGACGCGCAGGGAGTCGTCGTCCAGGGAGACCGTCTCGGAGAAGGTGAGCGACACCTGGGCCGGGGCCTTGTCGACCACCGCCCCCTGCTGGGGATCGCTGCCGGTCAGCGCGGCGTGCGCGGAGGCCGGGCCGGCGCCGGCGAGCAGCGCGCAGGCCGCGGCCAGGAGCAGCAGCACCAGGGTCCGGACGCGCGGGGCGATGGTCTGCGTCAAGGTGGTCCCTCCCTCAGTGTCCGGCGTGTCCGTCGGCGGGCCGGTACGTGGCCGGTTTCACCGGCATCTCGACCGTGACGGGGTCGGAGTGCGCGAAGTGGAGCTCGATGGAGACCGTCTCACCCTGTTCGGGACGGTGCTTCAGCTTTTCGAACATCAGGTGGTTGCCGCCGCTCTCGAGCACGAGCTCGCCGTGCGCGGGCACGGGCAGCCGGTCGACCTCCTTCATGGCGCCGCCGACGGTCTCGTGGACGGTGACCTCGCCGAGCGGGCTGGTGACGGAGGTGAGTGCGTCCTCGGCGTCGCCCTTGTTGGTGACGGTGAGGAAACCGGCGGCCATGGATGCGGAGACCGGCTGCGGTATGTAGGCGGCGCCGACGGAGAGTTCGGCGGCCGACGAGGTGCCGGAGCCGGAGTCGCCGCAGCCTGCGAGGACCAGAACGCCGATGACCGCGGCGGCGGCCAGGGCGGGGCGGCGGCCGGTCACGGGTTCTCCCCCTTGACCAGCTTGGGGAGGTCCCTGGTGTAGTCGTCGACGGTGGCGTCCTTGCCGTAGAGGACGTAGCCGCCGTCGGTCTTCGGGGAGAAGGCGATGACCTGGGTGCCGTGGGTCGAGACGACGTTGCCGTCCTTGTCCTTGGTCGGCGGGTCGATGGAGATGCCGAGGGTGCGGGCGCCGGCCTGGATGGTGGCGAAGTCGCCGCTCAGCCCGACGATCTGGGGATCGATGCCCTGGAGCCACTTGCCGAGCGCGGCCGGGGTGTCGCGCTCGGGGTCGGTGGTGACGAACACGACGCGCAGCTCGTCCTGCTCGGCCTGGGAGAGCTGCTTCTTGGCCACCGCGATGTTGTTCATCGTCAGGGGGCACACGTCGGGGCAGTGCGTGTAGCCGAAGTAGATCAGGGTGGGCTTGCCGGCGGTCTGCTCGCGCAGGTCATACTGCTTGCCCCGGGTGTCGGTGAGGACCAGGTCCGGCTTCTCGAAGGGCTTGTCGAGGACGGTGGCCGCCTGCTGGCCGGTGTCCTCGGAGACCACGGTCACGGGCTTGTCGCCGTCACCGCCGCTGCCGCAGGCGGAGAGGGTCAGGGTGGCGGCGGCGAGCAGCGCCGCCGCGGCGAAGGTCTTCTTGCGCATAGAGAAATGTCCCAGATGTGATGTGCCCCGGTGGGCGCCGGGGTCCGCGTACGGAGCCCCGGTCAGCGACCGCACGCCCGCTTCGCTCAGCGACCGGAGCACGGCGTCCAGCTTGTCGGTGTCGACCTGGAGCCGGACCCGGTTTCCCCGGACGTC